>JANXQZ010000493.1 GCA_025353235.1 Bryobacterales bacterium | reverse complement strand
AACAGATCGTATTTTGCGTCGACATATTCGAACTTGCCGACTGTATCATCGCGGATGATGTTCTCCATTACCACGACATCGCTGGGTTGAGTCACGCCAAAATACGGCTCGGCGGTGACGATGATCGCAAAAGCCTGCAGCTCGGTCGTAATATCAAGCTTGAAATTGCCGCTTTCGTCCACGAGAACTTCGCCCAGATTGTTAGACCGGCCTTCGGGAGTTACCGCCCACATCACATACGTGAGGTACTCTGGTCCGTACTTCGATGCGGGTGCCAAGTGATGCATCTGGGCCTTCACCTCAATGTAGCCCTTGCGGCTGTTTACGTCGGCATGTCCCGTGGCGTCAACGGCCAAGGCGGTGCCTTTCAGGTCAACTTTGGTCCATCCGCTGCGGTTGCGGTAACTTACCGCTCGGGTAGTCCGTGAGACGACGGTGACCCGGTAAATGGGCATTGGTGCATTCGGATCCACCTGAGCATTTCGAATCGTTGGATTCGGGACTTGCGCACACATGCCAGCAGCTGCCGCTAGCAACAAAGTTAACTTCATAGGAATCTTCCTCTCTTTGGTGGAGGATGAGCATTTAACCCGCCATTTGTTAAACAGCTCATAAAGATGAGCTTTTCTCTCGCGAACATTCTTGAAGGCTGGTATTTTTTACAACATAACTTGAGGCTGATCTTGTTGTAACGATCTGGGGCCATAAACCACTACACAGTATGCATTCAATGAATGCGCATCGCGAAAGCGAAAAGTTAAGGATCGACGCCCGGTTCAAAACCCATCTACCTTGCTTCTTTTAGACACCGCCCCAACCCTGCCAAGTCTCTTCTAATCACTGCCCTCATTTTGAACCGGCGTTGATCCACACGCTATGGATGCACTACTCGCTTCAGAGCCTCCTCCATCGCACTCGGATCAAAACCGAACGGGCCCGGTTTGCTCTTGAACGCGACTCTGCCATCCCGGTCGATTACATAGAGCCGATCCGGCCATCCGGTGTAGTTCACTTCAGTTGTGTTTTGGAAATTATCGAGCAGCGCGGGGATGTCGATGTGCAAATTTCGTACGCAGCTTTCGGCGACTGTGGTTCGTTCATCCAGGCTTTTGGGCGATGCGAACACGACGTTTTGGCGCACATTGGACGCCATCTGCCACACATCGCTGGCATGCGCCTCCTGAATGTAGACAATGTAGAACGCCGCCCTGTCCTTGTACTGTCCGTACAGCTTGTTGAGCGCGGGAACCTCCCGGCGAAAAGGCGGTCAAGTATAGCTCCCGAAAATCAGCACTACCGGTTTCGAGCCACGGAAAGACGACAAGCTCACTTCAGACTTTTTATCCAGCGTCGCAAGTCGAAAATCCGGCGCTGTCTCACCGAGCGCAACCGAACCCGCTCTCGCTCGAAACCATAAGGTCTCGAATGGCAGGACCATGAACAAAGGTCCGGGCATTTTCGCGATGGCTGCGGCAAAGCGAACGGGCGGTTGACGCATCATGTAGAAGATCACGCCGAGGAAAACAACGTATACTGCCAGCAGAGAAAAGACGATTCTTCTGAATAGACGCACTGAAGCATAGTTTACTGCATGCGGTGTTAGGATGAGGTATGCGTGAGCTCGTAAAGCTTTGCTTCTTCAGCCCGCTCGCCTTCGCCGGACTCTGGGCAATTTTTAATCGAGGTCAGGCCGCCGCACTCGTGAACAAGCTTTCGGATCGATTGCGTAGCGAATTCCCGAATGATTTTCTGGTGCTCCAGTCGGTTGACCCGCTCCACAAACCCGAGGTGGACGAGGCCTCGCAAGCTCTGCTTTATGGCGTTCAATTCGCTGGGGCCTTGCTGGCCTTGTTCGCGTTTTCGCGCCTATTTAACTAAAGATAAACCCAAGCTGTGTAGTCTTCCGAGGCGTCTGAGGCTGTAGCCGCTGCTGTTGACGCGACCAGATCCAAGTCATCCCGACTTAGGTGTTCAAAGATAAATAGGCATCGGCGAAGCTCGCTGAATGCAAGCAAGGCGCGCCGGTTCTGCCCGAAGCTGCCTGACAGGCGCAACCCAAGCGCGTGGGAAACGTCTCCCGAAATTCCTGTTCGGCTGCGACCAGCGCAATCGATCCAACAAATTGCTTCAAAGTCACCTCTGCAGGCCGTCGCGAACTCCAACGCGAGGTCGCGGCTGACACCCTCTGCTGATCCTGGGCGATCCGCGATAGCGACCCGCAACCCTTCCACCAAGTGAGGCTGAAAATCGAAGATAGGCTCAGGGAGATCGACCGTGTTTTGAAACGGCTCGCTCTGCCTGAGCAGGTGCCGCTTGATCTCGCGCTTGTCGAAGAAGGCTTGCCGCCGCAGCAGATCGGGGACACGGCACTCGCTCGCGACGACAAATATAATTTGCGAGCCAAATTCGCGCGGCTCTTGGAGAAGCACGGGCTCCCAACGAGCGCGGTCCCAGCGTTTTGGGATAGTGTGGGGCGAAAGCAGTACGATCGCAGTGTCGGCGGAAAGCCCCCGAGCCGCTGCGTCGACGAGATCGAACTCCGGCCGGATCAAGCCTTCCTCGTAGAAAGCGGTCACGGGCAGGTGCGTTTCCAGGAAGTCGCCAATTTCGCGAGCTAAAGCGGCGTCCTCGGCGGCGTCGCAGAATACGATGGATCGCGAGGCCGCGCCGATCATCGCCGCCGGGATTTGATTACCAGCGGAGTCCCCTGAAAGCCGAATCGCTTGCGCAACTGGTTCACCAGGAATCGCTCCGACGAAAAATGCAGCTTCTCGCCCTTATCGGTGAACGCCGTGAACGTGGGCGGCCTGATTGATCCCTGCGTGATGTAAAACAGCTTTACGTCGCCTTCGAACCGCACCATCTCCATAAACCGATTCAGTTCTCCGGTGGTGATGCGCTTCGAGGCCGCCTCGTAGCATTGCTGAATCAGTCCGAACAGCCGCGGCACTCCGTAGCCAGTCTTCGCCGAGAGGTAAGCCACTGGAGCATAGTCGAGAAACTTCAGTTCGTCTCGGACGGACTGCGTGAAATCTTTTTGACTCTTGTCCGCAGAGGTGTCCCATTTGTTCACAGCCACGATCAACGCCCGGCCTTCTTCGTGGGCGTAACCGGCAATGGTCGCGTCCGAGCTCAACACGCCTTCCGTGGCATCCAGCAAAACCACCACGACGTGAGCCATGCGAATGTTCCGCCTAGCCATTACGACGCTCATCTTCTCCGCCATGAGCTTGGTCTTGCCTTTGCGGCGAATACCCGCTGTATCTACGAAAACGAGAGTAGCGCCTTCCGTCTCTACGGTTTCGTCTACCGAATCGCGCGTGGTTCCGGCGACCGGTGAAACAATAGCGCGCTCGGACCCTACCAGCGCATTCAGCAGGGTCGACTTGCCCACATTGGGCCGTCCAATAATCGCGACTCGTATCGTAGGCTTTTCACTGGGCGGCTTTTCTTCCCCTTGAAGGGCGAAAGTGCTCGTAACATGATCGAGCAAGTCGTCAAATCCCATGCGATGCTCGGCCGAAACGGAGAACACATCCGAAAATCCCAGGCCGTAAAACTGGTTGGTGAGGCTCTCGGTGGCCAGCGTATCGATTTTGTTCACGGCGAGCGAAACCGGTTTGCCGAGTTGCTTCAACAAGCGCGCAAGGTCGCGGTCAATGCCTGTGATCTCTGTACGCCCATCGATGACGAAAATAATGTGGGCGGCCTCTTCCAGCGCTACCCGGGCCTGCTTGAAGATTTCGGTCGGGATCATCTCTTCGTCATTGGGAATGATGCCGCCCGTATCGATTAGGGCAAATGGACGGTTCGAGTACGTTCCTTCCCCATAGATGCGATCCCGGGTGATGCCGGGCTCGTCCCCGACGATAGACTTTCGCTGGCCGATAATCGCGTTAAATAAGGTGGATTTGCCCACATTGGGCCGTCCGACGATGACTACCGCCGGCAGGCTCCGTTCTTCCGTCATGCAGGTTAATGATAGCGTGCTTGCGTCGACCGGCTGCAATTGACCACTTTCAAGCGGTCCTCCGTGAGAACCGCTTTGCCCCGGCAGCGTAACAACCGTGTTGCTTTAAAAGTACAGCTTCGCGACGAGCTGGATCGAACGAGATCCGCCAGCACCGGTGATAAAACCGAAGTTGGAACTGGTGATGTCGGTGTTTGGATTGTTCCAGTTTGGAGTATTCACTGCGCTCAGAGCTTCGCCTCGGAGTTGCAGCTTAAAGCGTTCCGTGATCTGGAAATTCCTGAAGATCGAAGCATCCAGATTCCAGAATCCCGGCCCGTTGATGTTGTTCCATCCAAGGTTGCCGAACTCCGCTTGGCCACCATTTTCCACTCCGGGTTGCGCAAAGCACTGTGTGGTGACAAGCGCTCCCTTCGCGGGGTTAAAGTTGCAAATTGTATTGTTGAACCAGGGTGCGCTGCGGCCGTTGCCCTTGGTGATCTGGATTCCGCCAGGGCCGAAATAGTTGAGATTGTTAGAGTTGCCAGGAGCGTTGAGAATGGCCGTCGTACCTCCGAAGTTGAGCGGCGTCCCCGAACCGATGCTCAGGATGCCGTTAAACTGCCACCCGCCCAAGGCGTATCCAGCCGGGCCGGACTGCAAGAACTTCTTGCCCCTGCCGAAGGGCAGTTCGTAAACATAGCTCTGCACGAAGTAGTGGGTCCGGTTGAAGTCCAGCACATGCCAGTTCCTCTTCGGATTGATGTAGTAGTTGATCCCCCCATCCTCGGACTGGAAACCCATGGACTTGCTCCAGGTGTAAGCCGTGGTCAAAGCGAAACCGCCAGCGAAGCGCTTATCCAGCTTCACTTGCAACCCGTTGTACATAGAGCCCAGACCTGCAAAGAAAAGGGTAGCTCCCGACTTCTTGCCGAATTGCGCATACAACGGTTGACCCTGAATGCCAGCGCCCAGCGTAGTCGATGCGTTCAAATTCTGCTGGTAAGGCTGATCCACTCCATGGTTCCCGAGGTAAGCGACATCAAGGGCGAGATTCCAGGGAAGAGATCGCTGAACTGCAATGTTCCAGGTCTCGACGTAAGGCTCCTTGAAATGCGGGTTAATCGTAATGTACGACTGGTTTAGATCTGCGTTCTTGATAATTCCATTGCTTGGAATTACCGTCGCCGCGAATGGTGGGAATCCACCTTGGAACGTGGCAGGTTGTCCGTTTACCTGCGCTACGCAGAATCCGCAATTCCCCCCAAAAAAATTATTCTGCTTGACCGGATAGTTGTAGGCGTAAGTATTGTCCGGGAACGGCGAATAGCTAATGCCGAAGCCCGTCCGGATCACCGTCTTTTCGTTGAGGCGATACGCAATTCCGAGCCGGGGAGCGAAGTCGGTATAGTTGGCGTGCAGCCCCAAGTTGGAGGGATTGCCGCCGATACCGGCGATCACTAAGCTATTGTTCGTAAAATCGTACTGCGAAAATCCGCCAGCATGCGCCGGGGTTGCCGGAGGATAGAACTCCCAACGCAATCCCAGATCGATCGTCAACTTTGGCGTTACTATCCACTTGTCTTGGGCGAAGGCAAAGAACTGCCAGGCGCGATAGGCTGGGAAAGCAACGGGGTAATCGCGACCTTCATCGGACGGCACATCCAGCAGGAAACTCGCGAGCGAATTCTGCTGGCTGGTATTTGCGCCAGGAATAGAAGTTTGCGACTGCCCAAAACTGATTCTCCCGCGAGGATTGTAGCTCTGAGTCTGCAGTAAGTCGTCGCGAATTCGGCGCAAGTCGCCCCCAAACTTCAAGGTGTGATTACCCTTTGTCTTCGTCCAGGTATTCACGAACAAGACATTCGTTTCGGCGCGAATCCAAGGCAGACTGGCTGAGAAGCCGATGAATGGATCGCCATAATTGCTCAGGTTGATTTCAGGAGGGCCGCTAGTCCATGGAATTCCGTTGATCCCGGGAATTCCGAGCGCATCGGCGGTGGCCGCTCCGTAGCCGACCTGTTGAGCATCGTTCCGGTAACGGTTGATTCCAACGCGCGCTTCCGTGATCAGGGTCGGCGAAAAAATGTGGTTGTAATTGATAGCACCGCTGTAGGTGTTCTGGATGCCTGTCCCCTCGAATCCAGAGCCGCCCACTCCGCGCGGACCGCCGTAAATTCCGTAAACAGAGGCATCCGCCGTTACGGGACGCGAGAAGCTGAGGCGAACCGATAGCCGGTCGTTATCCGTTTGGTTATGGTCAACTTTCACATCGAACTGATCGGTATTCCGGTAAAACGGGCTATTCACGAAATAATTTTGGTTCAGTCCGGCACTCGGCAGGTTCGGCTGAGGAATCAGACTGAGAATCTTCGCCGAAACCGGGTTGATGCGGTTGGGAGGAATGATGTTGCCGGGAAACGGCGTCCGACCGATGCCCGTCATGGGATCACCCGTGGCGGGATCGTAAATGGTCGTCGGGGAGCCGCTAAGATCGCCGGTGCGCTGCTGGGCGGTAGGCACGGTTAAACGGTCGTTATTCGCGCTGTGATCTTCGATGCGAAGGTAGTCCCCGAAGAAGAACGTCCGGTTCTTGATGATCGGTCCGCCGATCACACCGCCGAAGTAGTTATACGTGAAGTGTCCGCGGGCCGGATCGTACCAGTTCCTAGCCGCAAGTGCGCTGACGCGATTCGTTTCATACGCCTCGCCGTGGAACTGGTTGGTGCCGGATTTTAAGATGACGTTGATGGCACCTCCAGTGGCGCGTCCGATTTCCGCGTCATAGTTGCTGGTCGAAATATCGACGGTCTGGATCGCTTCCTGCGGCGGAATCAGCACTTGCAGAAGCCCGGTGCGTTCGTTGTCGTCCACACCTTCGAGCTGCAGGTTATTGCCTAAGCGGGATTGCCCGTTGAAGCGAGTCGCCAAGCTGACTTGAGGGTTGAAAAACGACGAGTGCTGACCTCCAGGTACTGCGGCCCCAGGCACCAGAATGCTAAGAGCCTGGAAATTATGGCTGCCGCCCAGCGGCAGATCCTCAATGGTCTTGCTTTCAATCGAACGTCCGGTGTCGGCCCGCTCGGTTTGCAGCAGCGGCGCTTCCCCGCTTACCTCAATACTCTCCGAGACGTTGCCGGGCTGCAAAACAAGATCGATGCGAGGCGACGTGTTGGCTTGCACATCGATTCCGGGACGGGTGACGCGCTTGAATCCTGCAAATTCTATTGTTATGGAATAGGTTCCGGGAGGCAGGTCGGAAAACGTGTAGTTGCCGCTGTCGTTTGTGCTGGAAATCCGGGTGACGCCGGTGTTGGTTTCAGTGAGAGCGACTTTCGCGTTGGCCACGGAGGCACCGCTTGAATCGGAAATAGTCCCCACCAGCGTGCCGTTGACGGCCTGCGAATAGACCAGCATGCTGGCGGACAAAAATAATACAAGGACGAGCGAGTACATCCTTAGCTTCATGGCTAACCCCTTCTACAATTCGACGTGAATTGTCGTTTGACTCCATTATATGTCGGAATTACAGTTCCAGTGCGGTCGTGAATTCGGAACGGAGCATTCGGAAATCCTGAATGGCGCTACACTAATCGTGTCCATGGAACTCTCGCACCTCCGAGCCCTGATCGCGGTGAGCGAATCCGGGAACTTTGGCCGCGCTGGACAAATTCTTCATCTCTCCGCTCCCGCCGTCTTCGACCAGATGCGCCAGTTGGAAGCCAACGTAGGGGCGAAACTCTACGAGCGAAGCGGACGCAAGCTGGTCCTGACCGAAGCTGGCGGACTGATTCACGCTTACGCGCAGCGCATCCTGCGGGAACATGACGAGGCTCTCCAAGCCGTAGGCGAACTTGCCGGTCTTCGTCGCGGTCATCTCGGCTTCGGCTGCGGCCCCCATATTTCCGTATCGGTCGTCCCCCACCTTTTAAGAGCTTTTCTGGGGCAATATCCGAACGTCGAGATGCGTCTCGTAACCGGGAACGATCATGTGCTGTTCGACGACCTGCAGAGCGGTAAGGTGGACGTGCTGCTTATGAATCTTCCGGTGACGGCGCCGCAATTGATTGCCGTCCCGCTTTGGCGCGCGGAGATGGTGTTCGTGGTGCCCCCTAACGATCCAGCCAGCGCGGACGTCGATGTGCAGGACCTAGCCAAGCGGCCGTTCATCTTCTATCAGAGGGCGGTGGTGATCGAGGAGGCGATCCGGCGTTTCTGCGTTGAGGTGGGGTTCGAGCCCAAAGTGGTGATGCACAACGATCAGGCGGACTCGATCAAGGAACTCGTGAAGCTCGGCTTGGGCGCTTCGCTGCTTCCGTTGTGGAGCGTGTCGGAGGATGTTCAGCGGGGAGCGCTGCGGCTGCTGCGCCTGCGGGATCGGCGGTTGTTTACGGAAACGGGGCTGATTTATCGCAAGACTGCCCATCCCTCGGCTGCTTTGCGGGCGCTATGCTCCGTCGCGCTGGATTGGGCGAACTGGCTGCCAAGGTCGGGCGACGTGTCCGCGGTGTGAGGCATTTTTGGAAAACCATAGGCAGGCAGCCGGCTACAGAGCGGCAAGCCCATGCAACAGGCGCGCGAATAGTAGTGGGGAAGATTGTTAATCTGCGG
>JANXQZ010000173.1 GCA_025353235.1 Bryobacterales bacterium | reverse complement strand
CACTTTGGCGCAAGGCGTCTTCGCGTTCTTCAGCGCACAGAGCTACGTCAAGCAAGCTGACGACGCTATCAAACGAGCAAACGAAGCGGTAGGGAAGGCTGACACCGTGGTTAAGGAGGCAACGGAAAAGGCGGACAAAGCAATTGCCAAGATCGACGCACTTGCAGCGGATGTGCGGACCAAGTATCCGATGTTTGCCGATATCGAAGCAGCCCGCACAGAAGCGTTCAATCAGCTCAGCAGCTTAACTCCGGCCCTTGATGCCGATCAGAACCTTTATGCCCAATCTGACCCGCTGATGCGACAGGCAATTTTCGCGATTGAGAGCTTCTCGGCAATTCAGTTCCTGACGCCGACGAGCCGGAGTGCCGAACTGCTGAGAAATCTCCGGCTGCTGGGTAAATTCTATGCAGGTAAATTCGTAGCAGAGCGGGAATCGCGATCTGATTTTGAACGGTCTCAGTATTATTTCGAACTCGCTCTCCAAAAGTTCGGGCGTCCTTTTTCGGTCCTGAACGACATGGGCTGGCTGTTCGCAACCATAGCCGATCCGCTAGATAATGACCGGGCTCGATCCTATCTTGAGGAAAGCCTGCGTCGCAGGCCGAACCAGCAACGAGCTCTCTTTGACTTGGCTACGATGATTTATGAGAGAGGTGATCGGGACAAACTAGCAGCGGCTCGACAGTTGCTGTTGCAAGCCGCGCGGCAATTCAACTGGGAGGACGCACCCAACCCCGGCATGGCGTCGCATGTAAGCTATAACTTGGCGTGTGTTTACGATGCACTGGCAGAGCTGGAAGCAGTGCCGCTCGAAGCGCAACAACTCTTGGATCAGTGTATGGAGTGCTTTGAATCAGCGTCTAAGGTGGGCTACCAAACGAGGACAATAGTTGAAGGGGATGTGAATGGCGGGGATCTGTGCGCCCTATCCGGCAGTGCGAAGCACGCAGATCGGCTTCAGGCTGTCCTGGCCATATACGAGATGGCTTGGCAGCGCCTTTAGAATTGAGGCTTAATCCGCTCTTTTGTGGTTTGCATTGCTTTCCTCATCAACAATATAGCATAGGATTGCTTATCTGTCGATCTGAACCGGGAAACGCCCTACCTGGGTGGTAACCGATTGTCAGCCAAGTCTTGACAACCCACCACTAGGAAAAAACGCTGCCGCGGCAGCTATCGGGACGCTGCCCATCCATCCTCGAAGTAGCCAGTATCGGGAGCCCGGACAGGTTCTAGTTACCGCGACCTGTCCGGGGCGGGAAGGGCGCAAGGCTTGCTCTTTCACCGCCTCTCGGCCGTTCACCGTGAAAGCGGTTCCAGTTCGCACAGCGTCGGCGCACTCGGAGCAAACAAAATAATGCTCCTCGAATTCGTCTCGCTCAGGACGAGTCATCTCGTCAAGCAGGTACCGCTCCGCCGCTAAACTCTTGATTGCTATTTCGTGTTCCATCCCGATTGCCTTGCCCGATAGTGACGCTCAACGTTCATTGGTTTCATAAGCGTCCGTAAACAAAGCTTTGAATTTCAGCCGAGCTCGGTGCAGCAGCACTCGAAGGTACCCTCGGTCGATATTGAACGTGCGGCATACCTCGTCTTTGTCTTGCTCATTCAGAAAAATGGCAGTTAGGAGTTCGCGGTCCTTCCGGGGCATGTCCTTGAGCACCGCAGCCACATGCTCCTTGCGCTCGCGGGTGATGAAGAATTCATCGGCGCGCGACTTCGGATCGATCATCGCCGGCCCCTCGTCGCCCATGTCGCTGAAACGCGACTCGGCTCGGAAAGCCTCGAAGAGCACGTTGTTGCAAACCGAGTTGACGTACGCCCCAAGACGCTCGGGGTGCTCGATCCCGCTGGCGCGGAGGTTCTTGAACACGCGCAAGAGGGTCTCTTGCTTAACGTCCTCCAGGAGTTGCGGAGAACGCACCCGTGCGCGGAGCTTGATTTGCAGCAGATCTCCGAAGTACGCGCAGAAGTGCTGTTCCGCTTCGGGTTCGCGGTTAATTAGCCGATTGACGTAATCCTGATCGAAAGACACGGTTTCAAAGCGTCCTCCGGAGGTGGCTTTCAAGAGAAAGGGACGGGCGGGGGCGAGGGAAGCGGCGTTGGTGGACATACAAAAGGAATCCAACATGGATGTGAGTCCTGGGCCGGAATCGTTACAAAATGAATGACGGCCACTAAGAATTCGCGTAAGTGAGTCGATGCGGAATTAAGGGTTCTTGCTTGCAGGTGGGGATTCGCCGCAGGAAATAGCCATCAAATTAGTGAGGAGTACTCTTGTTTACTTTACGGAATAGATCGCAGTACTTAAATAAAGTGGCCGCAAAAATGAAACTATCGGTTATGCTATTAAAACGAGTTGCCGTGTGATACTCGGACAGCCACACGTACCGGCTTGGTTCGGTGCGGGCGCTCGGTGTAGACCATGAAGGCACTCTTTCTAGGAATTATCGCAATCAGCCTGCTGCATGCTGGTCCGATTACCGTCATCGATCTTGGCGGATTCGGCGGGACGAACTCGGTTGGATATCGGGTGAATGAATCCGGAATTGTGGTCGGTTGGGCCCAAACTACGGTCAACGACAATCACGCGTTTAGCTCGACCGGGACTGCGGCGCTAGATCTAAATTCCAATGCCTCTGAGTCTTACGCGTACGGGGTGAACTCATCGGGATCCGTGGCTGGCATTTCATACGAATCCGGCCAGTCTCATGGAACCATTTGGAGTCCAGCTCAGGTAATAGATCTAGGCGCGGGCACCTCTGCGATGGATATCAATGCTGCGGGCCAAGTAGTCGGTGGCAACGGGCATGCATTCGTCTACTCAAGCGGCAAAATGGTAGATCTAGGAGTCTTGTTCGCTGGGGGCTGGAGCGCTGCCTATGCGATCAACGACTCCGGCATGGTGGCTGGCTATGGCAGCGTGCCGGGCAATGCGTTTCGAGGGTTCACCTGGAGTGCCGGATCGGGCATTCAGGCCCTGGGCACGTTGGGCGGGAATAACAGCTATGCCACGGCCATCAACAAGAGCGGACAGGTAGTTGGGCACTCCAGTCTTGCAAGCGGTTACGAGCACGCCTTCCTAACAACGGGAGGCGCTTTGACAGACCTCGGCACGCTTGGAGGCGTGAGCAGTTCCGCGTACGGCATCAATAATGCAGGCGCGATTGTCGGGTATAGCTGGCTCGCAGGCAATTCGGATCAGCATGCGTTCTTGTACTACCACGGCCACATGGCGGATTTGAACGGGCTCATTCCCGCGAATTCGGGCTGGGTGCTGCAGCAGGCTTACGGGATCAATAACGCTGGAGACATCGTCGGCAGCGGCACCTTCAATGGCCAGACTCATGCATTTCTGATCGATCCGATTCCGTTTGCCGATACCGGAGGATTGACCACTCCCGAACCCGGAACCATCGGGTTGATGGGGGCTGGCTTTCTGTTGTTGGGGTTGCTGCGCCGGGTCAGGCGCTAACTCGCGCCTATCGTGGAGCGATCTTCGGCCAGGCGATCTCCACGCCCTGCGACAGGATCCAGGTCTGGAACGCTTTCAAATGTTTGGCGGTGTTCCGAACCTCTCTCGCTTTCAGCTTATTCTTCACCGCAAACGCCGCCAGATACCCGGCCGATTCACCGATGTTCCACTCAACGGGATGCAGGCGGTAACACCCGTTGGTGATGTGCGTCACCCCCAGATTCTTGCACGCCGGAATGAGGTTCTCCACGCGCTTTGGAATCAGCGCCCCCAGCGGGATCTGAAAAGGAAGCGAACTGATATCGATGTAGTTGTCTCCCCCCGTGCTCGGATGCAGATCGATTCGATAGCTTCCCACTCCCACCGAATCGGCGAAGAGCGCAGCGCTCACTTCATCGCGGGGTTTGCCCGTAGCAGCCATGCAAGCTTCGGTTCCAACATGCTGCTCCAGCACAGTGAACTCGGCCTGAATCCGGCGCGATTCGCGGATATACGGATACTTGGCGAGACCATCCTCGGTCCCGGTCACGTCGGGACGCAGCCGCAACCCTCGCCAGCCAAGCCCTGTTTGCAGCCAGTACAAAAGCGAAAGGCTCTGCTGCTTCGCTCGATTCACATTGCGCGCTGCCTCTTGCTCGCTGACATCGCACACGTTGCCGAGCCAGTAGTCGTTCTGCGGCCAATTCACGAGCGAAATGTCGGAGGCGAACGTACCGGGCGCGAAATTGGCTCGGTCGGCCACTCGCCGATATCTCCACAAGGAGGGCTTGCCGTTCGCGCAGATATTCACGCCCGGTTCAAAGTCGAGCACACGCTTTTTGAGCGTCGCGGGCTCGGGCATGTCCATGGACAACAGCTTGCCTGGATACGCGGGCCTCATGCTCGGCACATAGTCGCGCCAGAAGGCATATTCGTCGGGTTTGTCGATCGTATGGTCTTCGCCAGGCAGGTAATCCATTGCGAAGCAGACCGTGATCGACTGCATGTTGGCTGGCTGTGCTTGCTCCGGCGCATGCGGTTCGCCCGTTTGCTTGCGAGACTCAAAGCCGGTGACATATTCGGTCTTGGTGAGGGGCAGCAGTTCGCCGGTCTCCGTCGCGTCTAAGAAGTATGCAGCGTGAATCGGATGTTCACGGCCTGTTTCCAGGCTCTTGAGCAGTACCGATCTGATCGAATCGCCGGATAGGTCCGCAGCGATCGGCTTGTGTCGAGTAAGAACGGCGATACGCCCGCTGCTCCCATAGGGGGCCAGCATGTTCTCGAGCACGGCTAGCGAGACCTTCGGCTCATGCGTGAGCCTCGACACGGATCCGCTGCCTGGGTTCAGGAACGAGTTGCTGCGCGCCGATTCGGTTAATGGGTAGTTGCGACGATAATACTCCCGGACGCCGTTCCGATATTCGCGGTAGAGACGGGTGCAGCCGAAGGATTCAATCCAAGGGTGCTCGTCGGGAGGCACCGCCTGCGCTGTGAGTTGGCCTCCGATCCAATCGGTCTCCTCGCTGAGCAGCACAGTCGCCCCGCCGCGCGCCGCTGCCAGGGCGGCCGCGCATCCGCCGACTCCGCCGCCGATCACGGCAATGTCGAAGGCCATCTCGCTCGCGCCCTTGAGGGCGGACGGAAGCGCAAGCAGCGAACTAACGAAAGCTCTCCTGTTCATTTCGGGTAAGGATGGCCGCGCAGGATGGTAAACGCGCGGTAGATCTGCTCGGCCAGCATCACCCGAGCCAACTCATGCGGGTACGTCATCGCCGAGAGCGAGAGAAGCCAATCAGCCCGCTCGCGCCAACCGGCGGGCAATCCGTCATGTCCGCCAACCACGAAAACAAGGTCGCGCGCTTCTCGTTCGGCTTTTCCAATCACTTCTGAAAATTGATAAGAATCGAGCACGCGGCCGGCCGGGTCCAGGAAGATCTTCGCGGCCGAGGGGTGCCGCTCCCACAGCTCGAAACGATGGGGCTGAATTTCCCGCATTTCGTTCTTGCCATGGCGCTCGCAGCGCTTCATATAGTCGCGCGCCAGTTCGTTGGCCTGCGGGTCGCGCGGCTTGCCGATGTAATAGAGATGAATTCGCACCCGTACCTGAGTTTAGTAAGCTGACCGTAGTGATGCAAGAGTTGCTGATCCATACGCCGGATGGTAAGACGCGCACGATGGCCCTGGAAAAAGAGCGCCTCACGCTGGGCAGGTCGAGCGCGAACGAGCTCTGTTATCCGGAAGACGCGGGTTTATCCCGTCAGCATCTCTCGCTCGAACGCTCCGGAAGCGATTGGGTGCTGCGGGATTTGGGGAGCAAGAATGGCACCATGGTCAACGGGGCGCGGATCAACGGCCCGCATACGCTGGTGCCGGAGGAGGATCGGATCACCGCGGGCCATATAGCGATCGAGCTGCTGCATCAAGCCGCGAGCAGGCTGGAAAATACCGTAATCTTCGTCGAAGGAGCAGGGGCGGCACCGCTCGGCGCCACCACCATCGTGACGGATTTGGCAGGCGTGCTCAGCGACGAGAAGGAACTGGAAGGCGGTCCGCAGTTGCATGCGCTGATCCGGGCAGGCCGGGAACTGGCAGGCCATCGTCCCTTGGCCGAGTTGTTCCAGCTCATCATGGATCTCTCAATCGACGCCGTGGGCGCGGCTCGAGGCGTCTTGATGATCATCGAAAACGGAGCACTCGAAAAACGGGCCGCCAAAGGGGAGGGTTTTCGGATCAGCACCACCGTGCGAGATCGGGTGTTGAATGACCGGACCTCGCTGCTGGTTCGCGATGCGCGGCTGGACCGGGACTTCGCGGGACAGATGAGCATTGTGGAGCAGCAGGTCCGCAGCATTTTGGCAGTGCCCCTTCAAACCGAAAGCCGCGTCATTGGGCTGATTTATTTGGATTCGCCTCACTTCATTCATGAGTTCACGAAGAACGATCTGAGTTTGCTGACGGTAATGGCGAACATCGCCGCGAATCGCATCGAGCACGCGCGTTTGGCGGAAGTGGAGCAGACCGAGCGCCTGCTGGCCAATGAGATGGAGCAGGCGGCGGTGATCCAGCGGGGTCTGCTGCCGACGGAGGCGCCAACGCTCGCCGGGATCGATCTCGCTGGGTATAATTCTCCCTGCCGTACCGTGGGCGGCGATTACTACGACTTCATCCCCTATGAGGACGGGCGGGTGGCGATCCTGGTGGCGGATGTGGCAGGCAAGGGAATGCCAGCCGCGATGCTGATGTCGAATCTGCAAGCGCGCGTGCAGGTGCTCTTCGAGGACCCCTCGGACCTGGCCAAGCTAATCACGAGGCTGAACCGAATTATCGCGAACAATTGTCCTAAGAACCGGTTCATCAGTTTATTTGTGGGTATCTACGACCCCAAAACCGGGGACATGACTTACTGCAACGCCGGGCACAACCCGCCGCTGCTGGTGCGCTGCGAGGGCGGCGGGGTTGAGGAGCTTGCATCCACCGGTATCATCTTGGGCATTCTTCCGGGTGCTGTGTACGAGCAGCGGGTTTGCCATTTGAATGTCGGAGATGGCGTGGTGATGTTTAGCGACGGCGTGACCGAGGCTTGCGGGCCGGATTCGGACGATCAGTTTGGCGAGGAGCGGCTGGCTCGGATTCTGGCGGAGCATGGGTGCGAGACTGCTAAGGCCGTGTGCGTCGCCGTTCAACAGCAATTAACAGATTGGATGGGTGCCGCACCACCTGCGGATGATATTACTTTTGTAGTGGCGCGGCGGACGGCGTAGTGCGGATTAGTGGAATCAGCTGGCTGCACGGTCGGAAACCCGTTGTTGATTGTAATCCCCCATGCAATGGCCGGCTGAAAGCCGGCTGCAGGCAGGATTGCCTGCCCCACTTGGATTTCATCTCGATTCGTGGGCCGAAGGCGCATTCGCGACAGCCAGGATTGCTGCCCCGCAGAGCAGCATTGCTTCACCTGAATTTCGTCGCGAGCGGAGAAGAGATCAGGATGATGTAGTACAGCGCGGTTAGGGTTTATAGGCGATGCAGTCGATCTCGACCTTCATCGGCGGACTTGCGAACTGGGCTTCCACCGTGGTTCGGGCCGGCTTGGCGGCTCCGAAAAATTCTGCGTACACTTCGTTCATCGCCGTAAAGTCTTGGCCATCGGCTAGGAACACCGATCATTTCACGACATCCGACATGCTAGCACCGCAGCCTTCCAGTATCCTCTGAATATTGCCGAGCACGAAACTCGAATCGTGCTCG
>JANXQZ010000473.1 GCA_025353235.1 Bryobacterales bacterium | reverse complement strand
TCCACACATCAACTCCGACGGATCCATCGAGCCAGAACGAAGGTCTAACCCGTCCCCGATCAAAGTTGACCCGCCTAAGAACATCAGCTCCATACTGACCACGGAGCTGGGCGAAGTCGACGTTATCGCCTAGTTCCACTGGCAGCCCGCTGGAGTATGCTGCGCCAAACGCGAACCAAGCCCGCGACCAGGGCTGGAAGCGGATCCGACCGTTGGCGGTATTCCGCTGATCTTGGGTGATGGGAGACCGGTCAATAGCGGACACGCGAGCGGCGGATGTCTCGCCGAGGAAAAGGCCGCCCGTGATTGGCAGCCGTCCGAAGCCCACCAGATTCGAGTAAGCAACGGAGCCGGACCAGGGACCCCAGCGCGGCAGCTCAACGCGCGCTTCAACTCCATGGATAGATGCGCTGGCGAACGAGATCGGGAAACTCACGCCGGTGTTCAACAGAACATCGTCATCCGCGAAGTTGCGAATAGTCCGCCGATAGTATGTGCCGTCGATACGCAGCTTGCCCAACAAGCTCTTCGAAAAGCCGGCCTGATAAAAATTCCCGCGCGATGGCGGCACGGGGAGCCGCAATACCGTGTTGCTCAATTGCTGAGTAGCGGCACTGCTCGCAAGCAGCAGGTTTTCGATGGCGGGTGTCTGGAAGGCGCGGTCATAGGAGGCTTTGAGCACCAGGCCCGCTGAAGGCAAGGAGTAAGCGAGCCCTACCCGAGGGCTGAAGGCACTCTGCTTAATGAGCAGATCATAGCGGTCCCAACGCAGTCCCAGGCTGAATGTGAATCTGCCCAGCCTGACCAAGTCCTGAATATAAGCGGCCTGTTCACGGGCCTGTGCCCGCGCACTGAACGAAAACTGCGTCGGCGTATCTGGATCGAAGTACGAAGCGTCCGTGATGCGGTAGCCGAACGACTCATGGATCGATTTGAAAACGCTATCTGCCCCAGCTTTCCACTCATGGCGTCCCCAATGTCCGGACAAGCTGGCGCTGGCATACCAATCTCGAAATCCGCGCTGCTGCTGGGGCAAGATGGGAGTCGAGAGGTCGTTAGACCAGAGGTCGGCCGAGAGGTCCCGGCCCATTCCTCGAATATTGAAGAGCAGCGCGGGCGAGAGGACTCGCTGATACGCGATTTGACCTTCGCTCTCGCCATTCCCGCGATCCTGCCTTTGACCCGCGTCCTGCTGCAAACGCTCATTCGGAACCAGGAATCCTGCGCGGTTCCAGCGCCCTGAAAGAATGAGTCGGTCTCGATCCGAAAGATCGCGCTCAAACCTTGCCTGGACCCCGCCAGTGCTGGCTCGATTCCCGAAATTTTCCTGCACTGGCGGATCCAGAAAGCGCTCCGTATGGGCACCCTCCAGGCTCAACCCGTAGGCCGAGCGGCCTGCGGCGTATTGCATGCCCAGATAGCCGTCCTGCGTGTTGAAACTGCCACCCCCCGCGATGGCTTTGCCGTGAAAGCCCGGACGCGCGTCCTTGGAAGTATTCAGTTCCACGATTCCGCCCAGCTTGCGGCCGTATTCGGCTGGGTAATTCGCAGTCAGCACGTTCATCGATTGCACGTCGTCGGCATCGAGCGAGGGCGCGAATCCGGGGGAGCGATTGTCAGTGACAGGCATGCCGTCGATGACGTATTGAACCTGGTACTCGGACCCGCGCGGATGAAGCACGCCATTCGCCTCAAGCAGCCATCCGGGCTGGCTTTGGACCAAGTCGAGAACGCCGCGTCCGGGCTGCGAGGCGGTGCGGTTGCGGATCTCGTCGGCGCCAATGTAAACATCCGTCCCGGTGCGCTGCGGGTTTAAGAGAGAAGCGGCGTCAGTGATGACCACTGCGCTTTCAATGGGGGTGATTCCGAGCGTGACGCGAAGCTCCTTGGGAACGGCGGATTGCACTTCGAGCACGCCTGTGTAGGCCGAGAAACCGTGAGCCTCGATGTTGAGGCGATACGTTCCAAATGGCAGATGCTTCGCCGTGAACCGGCCTTCCGGGTTGGCCGTTATGGTCTCGCGGTACGAAGCTGCTCTGGAGGTGAGTTCCCCGGAGGCGGCGATTCCGAGACCGGCTGGATCCAACACGGTCAGGCGCAGTTCGCCCGAGTTCGTCTGGGCCATAGCCGAAGCCACGAGGACTGCAACAGCCGATAGGTAACGAACCATTTTGTACGTTTTGAGTTTAGCAGTCGATTTTCGAGAAAAATCCGGGAGAGATTTTGGGGGTATTCCGCCCTAATTCAGTATGAAGGCCAGCATTGAATTGAGCTGCCCGCGCTGCGGGTCTAAAGACGTTCGGTCGGCGCGGAACACTGGAGTACTCGCGTATCTCATGAGACCGTTCTTCGTTGTTCCGTTTCGGTGCAGGAGTTGCCGGGATCGATTTTTCCGCTCGGCGGACCCGCTCCCGTTTCACTCGGAGCATCGACTGCGGCGCTATGGGTATTTGGGACGATCCGTTGGTGCGCGGTGAAGACACGCCTCGCTTATATTTAGAAACCGACCGGAGTGGTTGGCAGGCTTTCGAGCCGCCTGGAAAGGCGGCTGCAGCCAGGATTGGCTGCCCCACAAAGCAGCATAACCGCAACCAAATTCGTCGCGGGCGGAGAAGCAAACAGGAACGCTTGTTTTGCTCTTGGCATTAGCCGGTCGCCAGATGGCTGGCCATTTCTCGATGTTTTAACGCAGCCCGGATTTTGTCCGACGATGCAGTCGAGGGAGGAGTTTTATTACGAGCCTGAAGACGTGCCTGTATTTTTGTAGGTGGGTTGTTAGGCTCGGATGAAGGTTCGGCTGTCACGGGGTATTGGTTTTAATAACCAACATCGCTGAGACACGCAAACCGAACCTCAGCTTCCGGTAGTGGGTCTATTTGAATTTGCGGATCGTGGCATCTTGGTATTCAGCGCAAGCGCCGCCGACACTTACCAGCAGGCGAAGGATAGCGCCTTTCGATATCCCGTCAGGCGTGCCTTTCCGCTTTGGCATATTTCTAAGCCTTGCATGAATTACAGTGCTCGCCCCCAACACCTTGATTTTCTAGTTTAGCTGCTCGCGGCTAAACCGAACCTGATCTACCTCCCTACTATGCTATTGTTGGCGGACTACTCCTTAGGAGTAGGCGCTACCGAAATGGCCGCTACGAGTTTCTGATTCAAGCGGACGGCCTGGACATCGGCACCAATTCTGACCATCAGTGAAGCACCGCGATTGCCGGGTTCGACAACAACACATACGCCGGGCAACAATCCCAGCCGCTCCATTTCACGCAAGGCTGCTGGATCTCGATCCGAGACGCTGCTGATAACGGCAGGCTGGCAGCAAACCCAGGATGAAAGAGGCACTTCTTCCCTGGTTCTGACCTTTCCGTTTCGTTCTGGAATTGAATGTCCGTGTGGGTCGGTGTCGGGGTCGCCAAGTTTGGCGGCAATTCGGTCTTCCAGCCGCTCGGAAATGAAGTGCTCCAGCCGTTCGGCTTCGTCGTGAACTTCATCCCACGCATAGTCGAGGAAATCGTGAAGGAATCGTTCCAATAGCCGGTGATGACGCAGAATTTCCAGTGCCCGATGCTTTCCCGCTTCCGTCAGGAGCACGCCATGATGCTTTTCGTATTTCACAAAAGAGGGTCTCTGCGTTGCTAGTTTTTGGAGCATTCCGGTCACAGACGCAGCACGAACAGCAAGTCGCACCGCTAAAGCGTTACTGGTAACTCGCTCTTCCTCAGGTTCGCTGAGTTCCAGTATTGCTTTCAGGTAATCGTCCACCGATTCCGTGTTGGTCGAGACCCTAGTTTTAGTTAACACTAAATCCTATAGTATGCTTCTGTGACGCCTGGCTGCAAGGGATTGCAGGCAACTTGTTGATTACTCTGATTGACGAAAAGTTCGATTGTAGTTGACAAAACAAAGCCAGACCGTCAAGCTGTAATTTAGGTATGCCTAAATTAAAAGCGGGTCTAGCTTGGCGGCGCGTAGCAAACACTATTGCAGTTGGCCGTGTATCAACTCCCATTCAAGAGCGCGACCCGAGTGCTCGGATATGCCGTAAACAACTGGCAGGTGTCGGGCACTGTGTTTCGGCATAGTGGCATTCCCTTCTCAGTTCTAAGCGCGCCGTACTCGGCTAACGCAAACGGAATTGTACAAGGCGGTGGGCCTCAGTATGCGAGCGCAGTTTCCGGCGTGCCGCTTTATGAACACGGAACCATACCCGGCGTAACGCAGCCTGGAACCATACAATGGCTGAATCCAGATGCTTTTGTTTCCTCCGTCGATCCAACCACAGGCTCTTGTGTGGGGGGCGACTCACCTAAGAGTTGCCAGTTTGGCAATCTCGGACGGAATTCGGTCCGTGGGCCCAACTTCGTATGGAGTGACTTCTACGTGACCAAATGGTTCTCGGTGAACGAACATGTGAAACTTCGCCTGGATGCT
>JANXQZ010000461.1 GCA_025353235.1 Bryobacterales bacterium | reverse complement strand
CACAGATGGCGATGGTCCATCAGGAAGTCGACGCCATGATCCTTGGGCGTGATCGGGTACGGGTCGGTTTCGGACACGCGTTGCAAAACGTTCACCGCTTCCACGTCCATCTCGTAACCTCCAGCAGCTCGCTGTTCGGCGCGAATCTTGCCAGTGAGGATCAGCGAGGATTCCTGCGTGAGATTCTTGATGGTTTCAAAAACTTCCTCCGCCAGGTTAGCTTTCACAGCGACGCATTGCATGATCCCCGTGCCGTCGCGCAGAAGCGGAAACGCGATCTTCCCGGACTTGCGAAGATTGTAGAGCCAGCCCGCGATCTCTACCATCTCGCCAACATGCTGGCCTGCGCTATCGATCGTGATCCGTGGTTGTGACATCAAGAGACTCTAGTTTGTCGAAGATTTGTCGAGCTATCTCGAAGGGGTTTTGATACTCAGCCGATTCCTTCAATTCCAGCAGTAGCGGATATTGGTCCGGCAGCGACCGCAGTAAACGCATCGTCTTCTTCCAATCGATCGTCCCGCCTTCCGCAAAAAAGGGAAACAGATGGCTGTCATCCTTTCCGTCGTTATCATGCAGGTGCGTTGAGCGAATCTTGTCTTTCATTGTCTCAAAAGCGGTTTCCACGCCTTCCGCCAGGTTGGCGTGGCCAACGTCGAGACAGAATTCCAACCGTAAATGCGTTTGCTTGAGGAAGCGTACCAGAGCTTCCGAACTGGAAAGATCATTTGGAGTATTTTCGAGAAGGATCTGCACTCCGCGCTGATGGGCGAAGATGCTCAGTTCCTCCAAGCACGAAAATGCAGCGTCAAGCTTGCGTTGATCAAGCTCCTCTCCGCTGACTCCCAGATGCTGAACCAGATATTGGAAGGGCACAATCTCCGCGATGTCCAGCGCGCGTTTGATTTCGTCCACCATCGCCAGCCGCTTGGGCTTCGCCGGCTCGGTGATTGTGATCACGGACTGCGGCCCTGACCGACCCCAGATATCGTCGTTGTACATCGGCGAGTGAAGCGAATGGAACTTGAGATCCGCGTCCCGGAACCAGTGGCCCAGTTCGGCGATCTGACTCGTGTTGCGATAATCAAGGTGCTGCCGGGCGCAGAAGATCTCCACAGCCGGGATCCCCGCAGCGAGAATCTTATCGAGCCACACAGTGGTCAGCCGATGGTTGACAAAAAGATGAGTTGATAAAACGTGATTCATCAATACCCTACAGCCTTCCCTGGGCCGCGCCCGTCCGAGCCGCCCTGGAGCCAGCCCTTGTCGCTTACGATCGCTTCCACGCGGGCGATCACCACCGCTGTTTTTTCAGAGCTTTCCACGTTATGGCCCATGGCTCGCAGCATCTCCAGCGTGTCGGGAGAGACCCCTCTTTCTATG
>JANXQZ010000421.1 GCA_025353235.1 Bryobacterales bacterium | reverse complement strand
CCACGTCACTTTACGTTGGTCATATTCGAAGTAGGGCACCAAACGATCAGCGCCCCATAGAATCGCCATGTTCGTGCCCAGGCGAGCCTTTTCGAGCGAGAAGAACGTGGAGTGGCCTTGCAGTCCCTGGTTCTCCACCAGCAGCGGTTTGCGATCGAAGTGGGCCACCGATCCTGCCTCCTTGAAATCGAGCGGCATACGCGAACGCTCCAACAAAGCATCGATCTCGATGATGCTTCCAGCGCGCCAGTGACGGAACATGTCACCGGCCTGGCCAGCTTGAATAAACATCTGCTCTTCGTAAAGCGAGGTAGCATGCTGTAAGTGGTGACGGCGGCACCATTCGGCCACTTTGCCTGTGAACGAACTCACGTATAGATGCGAGATGGTTTCCAGATAGTCGCGACGAACTTCCTTCGAACGGCGTCCATTTGCGGCGTCGTGCACTAGCAGGGGAAGAAACGCTCGAAGGTCGTACCCGTGACGCTGCCGAAAGACCTCCCAAAGCTTCGGCGTATACGCGATCGGCGCTCCATAGGAGCCTTCGTGGTCAGCCAGCGTGAGTTGGAGAGTGTTGCCGAAATACTTGGAGAACCGGCGCGCGTATTCGGCATAAACCATGTCCAAATAGGTATCCACCGCGTCAGAATTTAGGAGATCCACGCGGGTGTTATGGCCGCCTGTGGACGGGACAAGTTCGTAAGAGGTGACGAGCCATCTTCCGGGGGGCACTTTCCAATCCGGAGCGACGACTCGCAGCGTGTCGCTCTCGGGCAGTCCTGCTGCACCGACGCTCGCAGCAACCGTGAAGATGGAATGTTCCCGCCGTGCCAATGCAGCAGCCGGACCGTCTACAGTAGCTTCGGTGTACTTGAGCCGATTCATCCTATATTCAGGATGAGCAATCAAGACGCGGCTCAACTCAGCTTGATTGCTGTTTACATCCCAGGCGTGTCCACTCGGCCAATCGTACTCATCAGCGAAGTTCAGGGTGAACTTGAGCTCTTTGGCAATGGCCAATGCGGCCCCGAATTCACGCCAGTAATCTCCGGACAGGTAGTGGAGTTCCATCCCGTCCCACGGGAAAACCACCGCCTGATACACCCCCTGATCGATCATTGCCTGAATTTGACGACGGGTTTCAGCC
>JANXQZ010000408.1 GCA_025353235.1 Bryobacterales bacterium | reverse complement strand
GGATGTGAGATTGGTCCTCGTTCCGGTCACCGTGACGGATCGCCGCAGCGCCACGGTCAACGGTATCATGCAACAGCACTTTACTCTTATGGAGGACAACAGGCCGCAGAATATCGTTTCCTTTGTCAGCCAGGACGCGCCGTGTTCGATCGGTGTGGTCATCGACACCAGCGGCAGCATGCTGCCCTACCTTGCTAGCGCGAAGGCGGCCGTTCGAGCATTTCTGGCGACCAACGAGGCTCGCGACGAGGCGTTCCTCATCAATGTCTCCGACCGGCCGGAACTGCGGTCGGAGTTCACTCCAGATGCAGTGTTAGTCCAGGACAGAATGACAGCGATCGTCCCTGGCGGAAATACGGCGCTGGTAGATACCCTCTATCTCGCCCTTGGAAGGATACGATCGGCGCGCAATTCCCGCAAAGCGCTGCTGGTTATTTCGGACGGTATGGATAACCATAGCCGCTACTCGAAGCATGAGCTGCTGAGTGCGGCTATGGAGACCGACGTCCAAATTTTCGCGATCTCTATCGGTGCGCCGCCTCCCAACAAGAAGCTCATTCAACAAATGGAAGAAGAGCAAGGCCTACTGTTCTTGCGGGAACTGGCGGAGAAAACCGGCGGCGTGTATTTCCAAGCCGCTTTCGAGAGCGACGTTCAGAGCGCGGTTACCCGGGCAGGGCGCGCGATGCGGGACCAGTACCTCATCGCCTACCAGCCACCCGCAACGCAGCAGCCGGGGAAGTGGCACAAAATCCGGGTGAAACTTGACGTTCCCACGATGAGCGTGCATACCCGCAATGGGTATTACTCGCCCGAGCCAAGCCTGCCGTGATTGTTATGTCGCATAGGCTTCGGCTAGTGACGGATTTTCCAGTTCCGGCCCACTTGCGCAACGCTTTATGCCAGGCTGGCTTGAAAACAGTGGAGGATATTCTTCGTTGGAGGAAATCGTCAATCCCCATCGAAGGGATTGAAATGGCCGGTCTTCGCAGAATTGATAAGCAGTTATCCGCCATGGGCCTGTTCTGCGCGGAACCGATTTCGGAACGAAATTTGCAAATCTATCTCGCTCGTCGGGACGGAGCAACTTTTGCCAGCCTTGCTGCCAGCCACCATCTGGCGCCCGAGGCAGCCCGAATTGCCTACTATCGTGTTCGTGCAATCCTGGACGCTGAGGCCAAGCTCCAGGAAAAGATTGATGCGGCCAGTTTCGCGGTACGAGACCTGCCGCTACCCACTCGTGCAAAGTTCGGACTTCAGAGAGCTCGCATCTTTACTGTGCAGGAACTGCTGCTGGTGACGGAGCAAGAGTTGCTGCGAATTAGAGGGTTGGGAATGGGGAGCATTCAGGCAATCAAGACAGTGCAGTCTCGCTTCCAGGCGACAGAAGCCCGCGGCTAGTCCTTTTCGCCTCGCCCGTTATAAACTGTAGGATCAATGAAGATTACTGCAGTCCATACATACATCGCTGGAAATCCCTGGAAAAACTGGCTATTCGCAAAAGTTGAGACAGACGAGGGCATCTACGGCGTGGGCGAAGGCACGCTGAACTACTTTGCCAAGACCATCGAAGCGGGCATTCATGAACTCGCGCCCCTCATCATCGGAATGGATCCATTTCAAGTGGAGATCATCTCGCAGAAGCTGATTCGCGATGTCTACTCCGAAGGCGGACAGGTTCACATGTGCGCCGTCTCCGCCATCGAGATTGCCTGCTGGGACATCATCGGGAAAGCTTGCAACCAACCGGTCCACAACCTATGGGGCGGGCGCTGCCATCAGAAACTTCGAGCCTATGCGAACGGCTGGTATCGCGGTCCCCGGACTCCGGAATCGTTTGCGGAAAAGGCCAAGGGCGTGGCCCAGCGGGGCTACACCGCATTAAAATTCGATCCGTTCGGCAGCGGCTGGCGCATGCTGTCGCGCTACGATTTCGATCTCAGTATCGACATTATTCGGGCTGTGCGGGACGCGGTCGGCGATTCGGTGGACTTGCTGATTGAAGGCCATTCGCGCTTTAACGTCGCCACCGCTGTTCAACTGGCTAATGAGATGGAGCCGTTCCGTCCAGCATGGTTCGAAGAACCGGTGCCCCATACGAATACGCAGGCCATGGTCGAAGTGGCCCGCCGCAGTCCGGTGCCGATCGCAACCGGCGAGAGCTTCTCCAACAAGCAGCAGTTTGCCGACCTGCTCAAGTACGATGCCGTGAGCATCTATCAGCCCGAGCCGTTGAATCTTGGCGGGCTTTTTGCAACCCGCAAGATCGCCGACATGGTGGACGCGCACTATGGCGTGATTGCGCCTCATAGCGCGCAGGGTCCCGTGTGCTCGGCTGCATGCGCGCAGCTAAACGCGTCGCTGCCCAATTTCTTCATTCACGAAATTTTCGATGAATTTAATGAGCCATGGGAGAAACAAATCGTAAAGGGCGGGGTGGAAGTTGTCGATGGGTATATTGAAGTTTCAGAGCGGCCTGGACTTGGGATTGACTTAGACATCGACGAGATCATGAAGCATCCTTATCAGCAGGAAAACTATCTGCCTCTCTTCAAGCCTGGATGGGAGCGGCGGAGGGCGCAGTCCGAATAGTGGTGGAAGCGCTCACTCGCGCGGCGAATCGTGCCCGCCCTCAACTGGCTGACAACCAGGGGAAGCGCATCGGGATTCTCATTGTCACATACAACGCCGTAACCACCCTTTCCAAGGTTTTGCAGCGCATCCCCGAGGAGGTCTGGCAAAACGTCGAGGAGGTGGCTATCTTCGACGATGCCAGTCAGGACTCTACTTACGAACTGGCGATGGGGTTGAAGTCTCTCCGGTCCTGGCCCAAGCTGCAGGTTTTGAAACACCCGAGCAACCTGGGCTACGGCGGGAATCAGAAGGCGGGTTACCGCTACTTCATCGATAAAGGGTTCGACGCCGTCATTCTCTTGCATGGCGATGGGCAATACGCCCCCGAGATCCTGGCCGACTTGTATCATCCGATCGTGAGCGGCGAAGCGGACGCGGTCTTCGGATCCCGCATGATGAAGGTGTATGGCGGCGCGATTAAAGGCGGAATGCCCGTTTATAAATATGCAGGCAACCGCATTTTGTCCGTCTTGGAAAATCGAGCGCTGGGCCTCTCGCTGACGGAGTTTCACAGCGGCTACCGCGCTTACAACCTGCACGCGCTGCGGCGGATCGATTTCACGCATATGACCGATGATTTCCACTTCGATACGGAAATCATCATCAAGCTCCACCATCAGCATTTCGAGATTCGGGAAGTCCCGATTCCGACGTATTACGGGACCGAACTCTGTTACGTGGACGGCCTAAAGTATGCCCGAGACGTGGTTCGCGCGGTCTATCGGTACCGGCAGACTCTGTATGGCTCGCGCTGTTTCGCGGAGTTTCAGGAATACTTTATCCACTACCCGCTCAAGCAGGGCAAGTACTCGAGTCACTACTATGCGCGCCAGTTGGTTGGGCGGGATCAGGAAGTCCTCGATCTGGGATGCGGCGAAGGTTTTGTGGCCCGCCAACTAAATGAGGCGGGCAATCGGGTGACCGGAGTCGATCGGCATGGGCCACCCAGCGAGCCGGAAGCCTTCGAGCGATTCATCCACGCGGATCTGGACGAGGGCATCGGACCGCTTTCGGCGCAACTCGGCGGGAAGCGTTTCAGCCGAATTCTGCTCCTGGATGTGTTAGAGCACTTGAAGTACCCGGAGCGCCTTCTGCGCGACTGCCATGGACTGCTTGAGCAAGACGGCGAGATTGTCGTATCTCTGCCAAATATCGCGAATATCACTTTGCGACTCAACTTGCTTTTCGGCAGATTCGAATACACGGACCGGGGCATTGTCGACAGGCGGCACCTGAGGTTCTACACGCGGAAATCGGCGCGGCGTTTGCTTGAGGAGAACGGGTTCGCCATTCAACGTGAAAAAGATACGGTGATGCCTATCGAGCTTGCACTTGGGCTTGCGCCGGAAGTCTCCTTCGCTCGCGCAGTAAACCGAACTCTGGCTTTCTTGACCCGAGCCTTGCCGAAGTTGTTCGGGTACCAAATCGTACTAGTCGCTCGCACTTTTCGGTAGTGGGTCAGACCTGGGCAGCACGATACAACCTTTGGCAATGCCTTATCTTGGCTATGCAGTGGGTTTGGTACGAATTTACCAGGCGGATTTGACGATTCCCAACGACGTAGCGACAGGAACTCATCAGCTGCTTTGCACGGTGATGAACGCAACTGGGAACGTTTCAGTTCAGTAGCGCCGGTGAGCACGGCTTAAGGCTGAAAGGTCAAGGGTGCGGCTGTATAGGCAATATAGGTCGTGCCCTTCGGTGCGGCCAAAGTCTTGTCCTTATTGTTTTCGGACTCCAGCGGCCGAGTGATGGCATCCGGTCTCGCCGCCGAAGTAGCACGCAAAGCTACTTCAACGCCGTTCTTTACGGTGACATGTCCAAACTCAAACATCACGCGAACCCCGTGGCGCACTCCCAGAAATTTCTTTTTGGCCCGCCCAGCCACGGTTCCACTTGCCACGCTGCCTGCCGGAATCGCCACTGACCCGTTTAGCATAACGTCCGCCGCGACCTTGAATTGGAGAGGAGCTCCATCTTCAACATCGGCAGAAACGTCCGACGCGAGGGTGAGCCGAACCGGTGTGCCTTCCGGAAGTTTAGCCACAGCCGGGAGCTGCCCATCGGCCGGGGCCGGTTTGTCCGCAGTCGTCGCTGTCTGCGCCGCCGAAGTTCCACGCATGGCATCGATTACCAGCGCAGGAACGCCGGCGCGCACCATCCGGATTACGTCGTCTTCCGACATCGAGACCTTGGTCTTGGATGCCTTGATCTGTTGCACGATGGAAGGGGCCGCCACCTTCGCGCGCGCCATGTCAATCACCTGATCCACGTTCAGAGGAGTTTGGACGATCGCGATCGGCGGAGCTGTCGCAGTAGGCATAGGGGACGGTTTCTCCACTACGGGTGCAGCCGCAGTCGCGGGAGGCTGCACGCTTTCTACAGGCGGCTTCTTAGTCAGGAAAAACACGGCGCCCGCGCCGAGCAAGCATAGCATCAACGCCGCGATCGCCAATCCAGCACGCCTCTTTGTTGGCTTGGCGGCAGGTGGGGCACTTGGCGGAGGAATCGCTTCCAGAAGGATGGGCGGGTTGCTTGGCGGGCGGTAGAGCACCCCCGAGTCCGAGCTCTGCTTCAGTCGCAGAAGGTCCTCATGCACCTCTTTCATAGTCTGATAGCGCAGGTCAGGATTCTTTTTGAGACACTGTTCGATCACGTTTCCAAGTGCGGCCGGCACATCGGGAGCAATGTCCGCCGCCCGCTTCGGCTCGTCCCGCAACACCGCAGAAAGCACGGTGAGGCCGTTATCGCCGGAAAACGCGCGCTGGCCCGTGGTCATCTCGTACAGCACCGCTCCGAACGAGAAGATATCTGACCGCGCGTCCACCAGTTTCCCCTGGGCCTGCTCAGGCGACATATAGGAGAGCGTCCCCATAATTGCGCCCTGAACCGTCAGCGGAGCCGCAGCCGTAGCGTCTGGGTCGTCGGTCGATTCCAGTATTGAAAGCTTTGCGAGACCAAAATCCAGAAGCTTCACCCGGTCCTGATCGCTCACCATGATGTTGCCCGGTTTAAGATCGCGGTGAATGATGCCGACGGCGTGGGCCGCGGCTAATCCATCGGCGGTCTGGAGCCCGTATTTGATCGCTTGATGAACTCGCAATCCGCCGCGCGGAATCAGGTCGGCCAGCGTTTTTCCTGGCACGTACTCCATCACCATGTAATCTGCGCCGCCCTCTGAGATTACGTCGTAGATCACGATAATATTAGGGTGGTTGAGCGCCGATGCGGCCTGTGCTTCCTGAATGAATCGCTGCTGGCTCTGCGGATTTGCCCCATGTTCTGCGGTCAGAATCTTTATGGCCACAAAGCGGTTGAGCTTAAGGTCCTTGGCGCGATACACCTCGCCCATGCCGCCCGATCCGAGCTTCTCCAGGAACTGGTACTGCCCGCGAATCACGGAGGAGATCAAGGATAGAGTATCTCACGGCATCGCATCCCGGTGGTGGCTGACATCTCCGTTCAACTAGGCGCGCCCGGCTTGCTCGATACTGGAGGTAACTCGCCATGTGGATTGTCGAATTAGCCCTCCGCCGCCCTTATACTTTCGTCGTCATGGCTATGCTGATCGCGCTGCTCGGCGGCGTGTCTATCGTCAGCATGCCCATCGACATTTTTCCTTACATCGATATTCCTGTTATCAGCGCGGTGTGGACCTACAGCGGGATCTCGCCCGAGGAGATGGAAAAGCGCATTGTCACCGTCTTCGAGCGCTCCCTGACAACCACGGTGAACGATATCGAGCACATCGAATCGCAGTCCTACAACGGCGTTTCCGTGATTCGAATCTTCTTCCATCCCGGCTCGAAAGTGGAGATGGCGATGGCGCAAGTGAACGCCGTTTCGCAGGCGGTCCTGAAAATTCTGCCGCCAGGAATTTACCCGCCCAACATCGTGAAGTACGACGCGTCCACCGTGCCCATCCTCCAACTCGGGTTGGGTAGCAAGACCCTCAGCGAACAGCAGCTATACGACTACGGTCAGAACTTTATCCGCACCCAGCTCGCGACCATTCGGGGTGCTGCCGTGCCTTCGCCGTATGGCGGCAAATATCGTCAAGTGATGGTGGATTTGAATCCGGATTCGATGTACGCCAAACAAATCTCAGCTACTGACGTATCGAATGCGCTCACGCTTCAAAATCTGATTCTTCCGGCAGGAACCGCCAAATTCGGCGACCGCGATTATCAGATCAAGCTCAATAGCAGCCCGCGAGCGCTGGAAGATATGAACAACCTGCCCGTCAAAGTCGTGAATGGCGCGATGGTGTACATCAAGGACATCGGGCAGGTCCGCGACGGCTACACGGTTCAGACCAATATCGTGAGGACGAATGGCACCCGCGGCGCGCTGCTCACCGTGCTGAAGAATGGGCGCTCCTCAACTCTCACGATCGTTAACGCAGTCCGGCAACGGCTCCGCAAGATTCAGGCCGGACTCCCTCCCGAGTTGGAAATTCGACAGTTCTTCGATCAGTCCTTGTTTGTGCGCGCGTCGATCAACGGCGTACTGAGAGAGGCTCTCATTGCGGCCCTTCTCACGGGCCTGATGATCCTCCTTTTCCTTGGAAGCTGGCGCAGCACGCTGATCGTATGCATCTCTATTCCGCTCTCTATTTTGACATCGCTGATCGTTCTCAGCGTCTTAGGACAAACGATCAATGTCATGACTCTGGGAGGATTGGCGCTGGCGGTCGGCATCCTGGTGGACGATGCCACGGTTGAGATCGAGAACACTCACCGCAATATGGCGATGAGGAAGCCGCTGGTGCGCGCTGTGCTCGATGGCGCCCAGCAAATCGCAGCGCCGTCGTTTGTATCCACCATGTGCATATGCATCGTGTTCGTTCCGGTTTTGTTGCTCACCGGCGTGGCGAAGTTCCTGTTCACGCCTCTGGCGATGGCTGTCGTGTTCGCCATGTTGGCTTCGTATTTGCTTTCGCGAACTTTGATCCCGAACATGGTTCACTTCCTGCTTCGCCCGGAAGTGATGCTGTACGCGCGGGGACAGCATGGCGAAACTGCTGGAGGGAAGGGGCCGATCTGGCGCGTGCACTACGTGTTCAATCATCTTTTCGAGATGCTGCGCGAGTCGTACACGGCGCTGCTGGCGTGGTGCTTAGATCACCGGCCGCCCGTGGTAATTGGGTTTGCGATCTTCACCGTAGGATCTTTGTGCCTGGCTAATTTTGTGGGAAGGGATTTCTTCCCCACCGTCGATTCAGGCCAGATGCGGCTTCACGCTCGGGCGCCGGCCGGCACGCGCATTGAGCAAGCGGAGATGATGTTCGCCAACATCGAGAACGAGATTCGGTCCGTTGTTCCCGCGCGCGAGATCGACATCATCATGGATAATATCGGGCTGCCCAACAGCAGCACCAACCTTGCTATGGGCGATACGCCCACCATTGGAATCAGCGACGGCGACATCTTGATCTCCCTAAAGGCAGGCGAGCACGGTTCCACCCGCGAGTACACGCAGCAGTTGCGACGTCGACTTCACGAGAAGTTTCCCGAGGCCGTGTTTTTCTTCGAGGCTGCAAACATCACGAATCAGATTCTGAATTTCGGTCTGCCCGCTCCGATCGACTTGCAAGTGGCCGGACGGGATGCAGCTAAGAGCTACGCGGTCACGCGCGCTCTGGAAGATCGGATCAGACGCATTCCTGGTGCCGCGGACGTTCATATACATCAAGTGGTGGACTATCCAGAGATACGGCTGGATGTGGATCGAGACCGGGCGGGCCAAGTCGGGCTCACGCAGAGAGACGTGGCGAATAGCCTCCTCATTTCGCTGAGCGGAAGCGGGCAGGTCGCGCCTACGCAGTGGCTGAACTGGGCCAATGGAGTGAACTACAACGTATCGGTCCAAACTCCTCAGTACCGCATGAACTCCCTGGACGCCCTCTTGCGAACTCCAATCACGGCAGCGGGTGGCGGCACATCCGGCCTGCCTACGGCGATCTCATCCATCGGCGCGGGACCCAATCAAGCCTCGCTCGCTTATGGGAATCCAGGAGCGGCGGCACCGCAGGGGACCCAATTCCTAGCCAACTTGGCGGGCGTGAAGCGCGGCGTAGCGCCCGAGATCGTGGACCACTACGATGTGCAACCAGTGCTGGACATTTACGCCAACGTGGACCGAAGCGATTTGGGCGGAGTTGCGGCAGAGGTGCAGAAGATCATGGCCGAGTTCACGCCGAATTTGCCGCCCGGTATTTCGCTGGATTTGCGCGGCCAAGCTGAAACGATGCAGACTTCGTTTTACCGGCTTGAGATTGGCATGATCTTCGCCGTGATCCTGGTGTATCTGCTGATGGCTGTCAATTTTCAATCGTGGGTGGACCCGTTCATTATTCTGATGGCTCTTCCAGGAGCGCTGGCGGGAATCGTTTGGATGCTGTTCCTCACGCAGACCACCTTCAGCGTGCCGTCGCTCATGGGCGCGATCATGTGCATCGGGGTGGCCACTGCGAACAGCATTCTCATGGTGGTGTTTGCCAATGATCAGCGAATCGATGAAGGCATGGATGCTCGATCAGCGGCGCTATCGGCGGGGTACACTCGAATACGCCCCGTGTTGATGACGGCTGCGGCGATGATGATCGGCATGCTTCCGATGGCGCTCGGATGGGGCGAAGGCGCAGAACAGAACGCCCCGCTCGGCCGCGCCGTGATTGGAGGATTGCTGCTAGCTACGGTAACAACGCTCTTCATTGTTCCGATCGTGTATAGCGCGTTGCGCAAGGACCCGCCTATCGACTTCGATCAAAGGCTTGCGCTGGAGCGAATGGAAGACGGAGATAGCGGATTGGATATGGCATGAAGCTAGTGCTCCTTACTTTGCTCTCCCTATTGGCGTGGGCTGCCGATGTCGAGGAACTGCACCGTGCCGCACGCGCCGGCGATATTGCTAAAGTGCGCCTGCTTCTGGACCAAGGTGCCGATGTGAATGAAGTCGATTCACTCGGCGGCACGGCGCTGCACGATGCGGTCTGGGCCGGTGACGGCGAGGTGGTGGCACTGCTCCTCGATCGTGGGGCCAATGTGAATGCACGCCACAAGGAAGCTGGATCCACGGCGCTGCATTACGCCATCATCAAAAATCACCCAGCTATCGCGCGGCTTCTAGTGGAAAAAGGGGCCGATGTACAGGCTAAGTACCGTTCGGGCGCGACCGCTTTGCATTTGGCGGCGGGCCGTGGCTTAAGCGGAGTGGTTGAGCTGCTACTCGCCAAGGGCGCGCCCATCGATGCCAAGGACGCGGGCGGAAGCACTCCTCTCGATGAAGCGTGCTGGCGAGGCCAAGCCGAAGTGGTCAGGGTCTTACTAGCTCATGGTGCGAACTTCCGAGTGAAAAATGAGGAGACGGGTGCCACGGCGCTGCACGAGGCGTCCATCAAAGGTCATCTGGATGTAGTGGCGGCGCTGCTCAACGCTGGTGCGGATGTTAGTGCGCTCGATAATAGCGGCGCGACGCCTCTGGATGACGCCCTGCATTATCGGCAAAGCAAAGTTGCCGAAGCGTTGCTCGACAAAGGCGCAAAATTGAAAGGGCCGAACCAATCGGGACCACGGGCGCTGCACGAGGCGATATTGCGCGGCCAAGTCGAGTTGGTGGGCTTGCTGCTTGACAAAGGTTCCGATCTCAATGCATTAGGACCGGATGGGACTGTTCCGCTTGAGGATGCCTGCCTGAAAGGGTTTGTAGATATAGTGGATCTCTTGCTGGCCCGAGGCGCAAAAATCAATCAGCGCAACAAGGCTGGAATGACTCCGCTGCATGCTGCCGCGCTGGGAGGGAACGGGGCCGTCGTGGAGCTCTTGCTGGACCGCGGAGCTGAAGTGAATGCCCGTGACGAGGAGTCTGGCGCAACTCCGCTCTACTATGCGTCTTCCTGGGGTCGCACCGAGGTGGTGGATGTTTTACTGGCGCGCGGTGCCGACCCGGCGATCCAAACTCGCAAAGGCGTGAGCGCGCTCGAGGCTGCTCTGAAGAACAATCAGCCCGAAGCCGCAGAGCTCATCCGAAAGCGAGTCGCCCGACCGTCTAGACGCGTTACCAAGCCGTGACCGTGAGGGAGCGGTTCAACAAGAAATTATTTTTCAAACGCGAGAAGTACATTGCCAGCCATACCCGTAAGCTGGCTATAACCCGAATTTACGAAAAGCATGCCGTTCGCAATGGTCGGGCCTGTGGCGTTTAACGATCCCCCATGGGCCTTCACCCCATTCACGGTCTCGAACTCTCGCAACGTGTCATAGTCCCAAATTACTTTTCCATCCGCCGCAGCATACGCGCGCAAATGCCCGTCGAGCGAGCCGGAAAACACGGCACCCGTGATGGACGTAGCCGGTGCCATCTGGGCTGCGTTGCAGCCAGGTTTGCTCTTGCAGGTGAGTTCGGCAGGTGGCACGTACCAAGCCTGTTCGCCGGTCGCAATCTTGAACGCAAACAGGCCGCCAGCGGGCCCAGGCGCGATATCTGAAAGCGGAACGTAGACCTTATCCCCATCCGCCGCCAACCCCCACATGATCCCGCCCAGCGCTCCGCCCTTGCCAACCTGCTTCTCCCACAGAAGCGCGCCTCGGTGGTCCGGATCGATGGCTCGTACGTAACCCGACTTCTGGCCGAACAACAAAACCTCCTTGCCGTTCGCAAGCTTGTGCAGGATAGGCGAGGTTCCAATATCCGTGTCCCGATCGGGCTTCTCCGGGCAATTTGCCTTATTCGGCTGGGAGCAGCTGTAGTTCCAGACATCCTCGTTCATCTGTTTCGACCAGCGCAGCGATCCCGTGTCTAAATCGAAAGCTAGAATTGCATCTCCATATTTCGTGGGAGGATCGGAATAGTTATTTCCGGTCCCGACGTAAATCGCCTTGCGTTTGACATCAATCGTGGGAGCGGACCAAATTCCCGCGCCTGACGGTCCGAACCGCTTCGTCCCAGATGTACTCTTTCCAACCATCGTAGGAGGATCTGGAATCGTATAGGTTTTCCAAACCTGTTTGCCGGTCTTAGCATCCAGCGCCGCAAGGCTGCCTCGAAAGGTGCAGCACGCGTAGTTCAACTGGGCGGCGATCATTTCTTCACTGCCTGAGCGAACAGGCACGAATAAACGACCGTTATAGAATTGCGGCGCACCGGTAATGCCAGCGAGTTTATGTTCGTCTATTTTCGTTTTCCAAACCAGCTCGCCGGATTGCGCGTCAACAGCGTAGACGTTTGCGGCTCCGTCGCCGAAGTAGGCCAAGTACTTGCCTTCCACCAAGGCGATCGTGATGGGAGTGCGGACGCTAGTGGGAGCTTTGAACGTCCAATATACGCAGCCGGTGGCAGCATCCAGCGAGTACACCGTCCCGTTTCCACTCCCGAAGAAAAGTCGCCCGCCCGCCACGCTCGGCTGACCGAAAACCGAGGATGTGTTGGCAAACCCGAAAGCCCATTTCAACTTCAGATTGGGAATGTCCGCCGCTCGAAGACCTGCCATTTTCTCGCTTTGAAAACGGCTGTTAGTCTCGTCTGCACTCCACCCGTTCCAGCCGAGGAGGCTTGAGAGAGCACGGTTGCCGGTGCTGCACGTCGCGGCCGTGGCGACCATCACGGAGTCGCCTGCTGTTCTTGGGACCAAGAAGTTAGCAATGGCCTGCCGCTCTCCCGGAGTTAGAGAAGAGCCCTGGGGTTTCATGACGCCAGACTCCAAGGCGTTCACAATCGTGCGATTTGTCAGGCGTTTGAGGGCGTCGGGAGTCGGGGTACGGTTTTCTGCGGCAGGTTTATGGCATAACGAACAATTTTTATCGAAGAGGGCGGCACCGTCTTCATCCGCAGCGACGGCAATAGGCAGGCAGCACAACAGCAAGATTAGTATGCGGGTCACGCTGAATATTATACGCGCGACCCGCAGACTGGTTGAACCGAACTCAAAACCCGGTAACGTTAGAGTGTCCGAGCAGTCTCCCGCGTGGTGGTGCTGGCGGCGCGATCCCGAAGCGATCGCACATTTCTATGGGCTTGTTGAACAATCTGATACTGCCGGTCGACCACTGATCGCAAATCCGATGGCAGATCGACGCCTAGAGCGTCCTGATACGCTCTGATCGCGACATCTTCGCCGCGCTCCGCCTCTTCCAAGATCGTGTGATCGTCCTTGCCGGTGAAGGCCCCTTTGATATCCATCCAACCGCGGTGTACAGCGCCTGCCACGCTCCCGCCTGTCGCCGGGTCACCGCCGATACGAGAGATTTCCATCTGCAGTTCGCTCGCGAACTTCTGCCGTTGCTGGGCATACTCGTTGAAGAGTGTTTTCAGGTCCGAGAGTTTTACATTCTCAGCGGCCTTTTGGAAGCCCTCCGCGCCGTCCTTGCAGGTCTCGACAAGATCATTCAATGTGGAAATGTAGTCTTTCGTGCTAGCCATATTAATACTCCTTCACCCTGTAAGACTCGCAACTGCCAGTGTTGTTTCTTACATTCCGACTTCCATGAGCTTCTGGCCAGGCTTTGGAGGTGCCATGATTAGCTGATGCGTTGTATCTTCCTCCTGCTAGTCACATTGGCCTGGGCCGCTGCCGCGCCGATTTACCGAAGCGAGGCGCTCTTCCCGCTTGAAAAGTGGCACAACCACTCTTCTTCCATAGTGGAGTTGCCAAACGGCGATTTTCTTGTTTGCTGGTTCCACGGTTCCGGGGAACGCACCGCGGACGACGTGAAGATCCAAGCTGCTCGTTGGAGCAAGGCAACCGGAAAGTGGAGTGAGCCGTTTACTTTGGCCGACACACCCGGATTTCCGGACACCAACCCCACTATGTTCATCGATTCAAAGCAGCGCCTATTCTTGTTTTGGCCTGTGATCATCGCGCATACCTGGGAAAGCGCGCTGATGAAGTATCGGATTTCGACGGACTATCAGCAAGCTTCGGGCCCTCCCAAATGGGAGCACCAAGACAATATAATTTTGATCCCCAAGAATATCGCCGCCAAGACGCGCGAAGTAATGGAAAAGGACAAGGGCGCAGAAGGGCGATTGGGGCAGTATGCAACCAAAATGATCGAACACGCAGACGATCTGTACTTCTCGCGGATGGGTTGGTTCACACGCACCCATCCCCTGGAGCTTCCCTCGGGTCGGATTTTGCTTCCAATGTACTCGGACGGATACTCCTTCGGCATCATGGGAATCAGCGACGATGGAGGCTATTCCTGGACTGCGAGCGAGCCCATCGTGGGTTACGGCTGCATCCAGCCGTCGGTGGTGCGGAAAAAGGACGGCACGCTGGTAGCTTAC
>JANXQZ010000368.1 GCA_025353235.1 Bryobacterales bacterium | reverse complement strand
GCCGCAGGGCAGGGAAGCGTCTTTCATGTGTCCATCCCCACGGCCAACAGTCATTGCGCTTCGGAGTAATGGGGCAGAGAAATCTTTCGCCCAATCCATTCCTTGAGCAGCGCCTTGTAGCCCGGCGCTAAGCACACGAAGAACGCGAGAGCGTAGTACAAAACCCCCACCACCACACTGACGGCGAACAGCTCTGACCAGTGCCTGCCTGGAAGAATCGTCCTTCCAAGCCATACCGCGACCGCATAGACCGGGATCGCCACAACCAAGGGCGGAGTATAAATCGAATTCATAAACCAGCCATAGCCGAACTTCATGACTCTGCTCACCAGCCAAGGCAGGAACAAGCCCCGATTGATGACCATCGCAATGGCCATTACCCAAGCCGCTCCGAGGATGCCGTAACGAGGAATCACGAAAGCCATGGAAGTCAGGCTGCACACCGCTTCCGCCGCGAGCCCTCGCGAGTACCATTGGTAGCGCGCCATCCCCATCAGCAGCATGCTGGAGCTGAACTGGCCCACGATGGCGAACACATATGCCAGCAGCAGCACGGGCAGCAGAGGCGCGGAATACGCGGCCGCCTTGGGCAGCCAAAGTGCGAAGAACGGCGCGCCATGGGACAAAAGAACAATGGCCAGCGGCATGAAAATGGTCAGGCAATAGCGATTGGTGTAAATCGCGAGGTTCGACAGAGCACGGCTCTCGCCCTTGGCCACAAGCTCGGCCGTATTCGCGTTGGTGATCGCCCCAATGCGGCCCACCGCCTCGCCCGTGTATTGCAGCAGCCGCTGCGGAATCTGGAAAAATCCCACGAATGCAGCCGACTGCAAGTGTCCGATCAGGATGGGCGGACCTTGGGTCAAAAGTTGAGTGGAAATGTTTCCCACGAAGTTGTGGATCCCGTACTTTCCCATTTGGCGCAACATCGGCCTGCTTGCTCCGGTCAAAGAAATCCGGTACTCCGGAAACACCTTGCGAAAATATACGAAGTGCAGTAGGTAGCCTAAAATCTGGCTCACCACGGTTAGAATGCCGATCTGGACCAGCCCGTAGCCATAGTAAAGCAGCAGAAGCGTCCCAGGCGCACGGATGATCGTGACCGTCACCAGGATTCGGTTGTAATAATCGAACCGCTGCAACGCCTCTAAGCAGGCGCCGAACAGGCTGAACACCACGTTGACGCACCAGCTCAAAGACACCAGCAGCACCAAAATAAAGAAAGACTCGCTGTAGGCCGCCGAGACGTGGAAAAATCGGTCAGCGTACCGGGCACCCAGCAAGGCCGCAATGAATATCACCCCGGCGGCGACGCTGGCGAAGGCGATGCCAGTGTTGACCACTTCCGACACTTTGTCGAACTCGCGCCGAGCCCAATAGTGAGCCACGTACTTTACCGTCGCCGAGCGAAACCCAAGATCCAGGAACCAGTAATACTCCACCAGCAGGAACGAGAGAGCATAAACGCCGTAGCCTTCGGGACCCAGCTTGTTGATCATGTAGGGCGAAACTACGAGTCCGCTAACGATGCTTGCGCCAACGCCCAGCCAGTTCCAAAAAACATTCAGAACGAAGCGCTTGCCGCGATGAGTTTCCGTCATGCCGCCATTTCTCCGGCTGACGCTCCGGCTTCGCGAAACCACAACTCCAGCATCAGCAGCATGTACAGCCAATGCGAGTTGTCGCGCCGACCCGATTGATGCTCCTCAAGCAGCCGCCGCACGAAAACGGGCGATGCAATGTGCCTGTCCGTGAACGCCTGACTCGTGAGATGGTCCCACAGAAAAGTCCGCAGCGCTCCGCGAAACCAGATGGATAGCGGGAAGCTGAATCCCATTTTTTTACGATGGATCAGCTCGGGAGGAAGACGGTCACCCAGCGCCTTGAGCAGGATTTGTTTCCCGACGCCGTTAGACATTTTCCAGGCATGCGGGATCCGCGCCGACAACTCCGCAAGTTCGTGATCCAGCAAGGGGCAGCGGACCTCAAGCGAGCATGCCATCGACATGCGATCGACTTTCACTAGCATGTCGCCGGTCAATTTAGCCGTGGCTTCGAAGTACAGCGCCTGCGACAAAACGTCAGCCCCGGCTGGCAGAAGATATTGCGACAACGCATGCTGAAGGTAAGCCGAGTCCGCAGGCAGCATCCACTCTGGATCGAGCAACGCTTCGCGCAGGAAATAGGGCGCGGAATTCATCTCGAAATAGCGGGACAATGCCGTGTCGCGGCTGATCGCGTACAGAAAATTCTTGCCGTAAGCGGAGTAGGGAAGTCGCTCGGCTACCCATGACATTGCCCCGCGCACAGGGCTGGGGATGCGATCCGCCCAGCGCATGCGCTCCACCGTGAAAAAGCTTTCGTATCCGCCGAACAACTCATCACCGCCATCGCCGGTCAGCACCACCTTCACGTGCCGAGCGGCAAATTCCGAAACGATGTAAGTGGGGATGCAAGCCTCGTCGCCGAACGGCTCATCGCAATGCCGAACCATGCGGGAGATCAGGTCTACTGAATCGGGCCGAACCACAATTTCATGATGCTCGGTGCCATATTGTTTCGCGATCATGGCCGCGTAGGGCAGTTCGTTATAGGTGGCCTCTTCGAATCCGATAGAGAAAGTCTTGACCGGCTCCTTGGACTGCATGGCCATAGATGCGACCACGGAGCTTGAGTCAATACCCCCGCTTAGGAAAGCCCCCAGAGGCACA
>JANXQZ010000353.1 GCA_025353235.1 Bryobacterales bacterium | reverse complement strand
GTATCGTCGTTGGCGGGTTGAAATCCCAGTCCGGTGAATGACTCTTCACGCAAACGCTCCTCGAAGGACAAGCGAAGCCAGGAAGGCAGTTGCCCATTGATCATCTCGGTCGGGCTGGGAGCGGGGCTCTGAGCCAGCGCGGCCAGCGCCAACAGAAAAAGCGCGCCTCGGGTTTTCATACTGAATTTTGACACACTTCAGGCGTGGTCTAAATCCGCATCGCGGACAACTCCGGCGAGCAGAGTCGTAACCGCGCTCAGCAGCACCACCACGCTTAAGGCCGCGCGCAGAGAGGAAGCTTGGGCCAAAAAGCCGATCAGCGGTGGTCCAATGAGGAAGGCGAAGAACCCCGTCGCGGTCACGGCGGCCACCCCAGCCTCGGGTTGAGCGCCAGTCTTGCGGCCAGCCGCTCCGCAGGTGATCGGAAACACGCTCGCCCAACCCGCGCCAGCACAAGCGAACCCAATCAGCGCCGGGAGCATGTTTCCAAATACCAGAGCCGCCCCCAATCCAACGGCAGCCAGCGCACTGCCCCCTCGCACCATGGTTACCGAGCCCAAGCGGGACCGCAGCTTATCTCCAGCTAATCGGCCCAGCGCCATAGTCAACGAGAATACGGCGTAGCCTATCGCCGCCATTCCTTGTCCGGTAAACTGCCGAAGATAGACAGCACTCCAGTCCGCCAAAGCGCCTTCTCCTAGCAAAATGCAAAAGGCCACCACCGCTAGACCCGCCAGAGGACGAAGCATCGCGCGGGCTGGACGCCGATCCAAGACAGGTTCTTTCTCCACGATGAGAAGTCTGCGGCATGCGAAGATGCCGGCGACAAACAGGAGGGCCCCTGCAATCGGCAGATGAATCAGCGGTACCACTCCCCAGCCCGCCGCCAAGCCGCCCAAACCAGCGCCAATCATGCCGCCAAAACTGAACAGGGCGTGGAAGCCGACCATGATGGGTCGACCATATTCTCGTTCGAGATCGACGGCTTGGGTGTTCATGGCAACGTCCATCGAACCCGCAAAGGCACCGTAGACCACCAGACAAAGCGTCAAGGTGACGGGCCCTCTCGCGAGCGCTGGAAACGGGAGCACCGCGCAAAATCCCAGAGTTGCCCAGCGAGTCACGCGCGCGCTGCCGAATCGGCCAATCACGCGCGAGATCATGGACATCGCGGCCAGCGCCCCAAATGATGCTCCCAACAACGCAATTCCCAGTACGCTAACAGTTAGGTGCAAGCTTTCCTGAACGGCGGGAATGCGAGACAGCCAATTGGAAACGATTATCCCGTGCAGCAGGAAAACGGCAGAGACCGCAACCCGCGCGCCCGGATTCACCACTGCTGTTCGGTGGCGTTCGACCAGTTTTGGATGGTGCTCAGCTCGCCATCGATATGCTCAAACACCGACTGCACGGCCACGCGCCCCGGTCCGAACAAACGAAGCCAAAGGTAGCGGTTTGACCATGACCCCCAGCCAAAGTAACCGCTGCGGGGGCGTTCGAAGTGCAACTGCATTTGAACCGATGGATCCTTATAGATCAGCGCCGTAGGTTTTACCAGAATTGTCTGGTTGGGTGCCAGTTCGCGGATGAACACGTTTCCAGAGGCATGCAGCAGCAGGAGGCCGGGTGTTTGCGAGGCGGTAAACCGATCCATATACATCCCCACCGGATAGTGCGTTTCCGTGTCGTCGTCGGGCTTGTTTGTGAACCAAATGTTGGTCGAGAACCAGTCGTAAGCGATGCTGTTGGTGGCCATCAGGAAGAGGTGCTCGCGCACCG
>JANXQZ010000320.1 GCA_025353235.1 Bryobacterales bacterium | reverse complement strand
GGCGGCAGCCCTGGTGCGCGAAACTCATCAGGAATACGTCAAAGCCGGGGCCGAGATCCTCGAATCCAATACCTTCGGCGCGAACCGCATCCGGCTGTCCGCCTTCGGGCTGGCCGAGAAGCTGAAAGCGATCAATTTCGCGGGGGTTCGCCTGGCTCGCGAGGCCGCATCCCTCAAAGACGGAGTGTACGTCGCCGGAGCGATGGGACCGTTGGGCGTTCGCATCGAACCGCTCGGCCCCACTTCTTTCTCAGAAGCACGCGCGGTTTTTCGCGAGCAGGCCGAAGCGCTCGTCGAAGCCGGGGTCGATGTGATCGTTCTAGAGACGTTCGGCGACTTGAATGAATTGCGCGAAGCGATCTTCGGCGTGCGCGAGGCGGCGGGCAATGACATCGTGGTGGTCGCGCAAGTCACCATAGACGATTTTGGCAACCTGCGGGACGGCACCGATCCGGCCACGTTCACCCGCAAATTGGACGAGTGGCCAGCCGACGTGATCGGCTTGAACTGCTCGGTGGGGCCGAAGGCTACGCTCGAAACACTTGAGCAGATGATGAAGCATTCGCGCAAGCCGATGAGCGTAATGCCGAACGCAGGGCTGCCCACCGTTGTGGAAGGCCGCGCCATTTATCTGTGCTCTCCCGAGTACATGGCGCAGTACGCTCGCCGTTTCATGTGGGCTGGCGCGAAAATCGTCGGCGGCTGCTGCGGGACCACTGCCGAACATATCAAGCTGATTCGGTCCGAGGCGAAGTCGCTGAATCCCGGCCATCCAACTTTGCAGGTTGAGGTGGAGGAGCCCGCTGCGAAATCGAAGGCTCTGGCCAAGGTGCCGATCGCGAGCAAGAGCAAACTCGGCGCCAAGCTGGCGGCGGGGAAATTTGCAGCGTTCGTTGAGATTCTGCCTCCGCGCGGAGTGGACGCATCGAAGGAGATCGAAGGCGCGCGGTTGTGCGCGTCGGCAGGAATCGATTGCATCAACGTGCCGGACGGTCCACGAGCCAGCACGCGGATGAGCGCTCAAGTGACGTGCCAGCTAATCCAGCAGCATGCGGGTATTGAAGCGGTACTCCACTTCTGCTGCCGCGACCGCAACATTCTTGGCATCCAGTCTGAACTGCTGGGGGCTCACGCTGTGGGCGTTCGCAACCTGATCTGCATCACGGGAGATCCGCCCAGAATGGGCACCTACCCGGACGCAACCGCCGTGTTCGATGTGGACGCGATCGGCCTGACCAACATCGTGAATAACCTGAATCAGGGCATGGACATCGGCTGCAATCCAATGGGTTCGCAGACGGCCTTGCTGCTCGGCGTGGGAGCGAATCCGGGCGCCCCGAACATGGATGAAGAGTTGCGCCGGTTCGAGTGGAAGGTAAAAGGCGGCGCGGAATACGTGGTCACCCAGCCTGTGTTCGATTTGAAGTTGCTGGAGCTTTTCCTGAAGCGCACCGAGCAGTTCGGACTTCCGTTTATTTGCGGCATCTGGCCTCTGACCAGTTATCGTAATGCGGAGTTCATGGTGAACGAGCTGCGCGTGCCCGTTCCCGAATATTACATGGATCGCATGCGGCGCGTGGACAACGCGGAGAAGGCGCGGCACGAAGGCGTGGCCATCGCGAGAGAGATGGTGGAAGGCGTCCGCCAGATGGTCCAGGGGGTTCAGTTGAGTGCCCCGTTTGGACGCTATGCCATGGCCATCGAAGTGGCCGAAGCCATCGGGCCCCGGGACTAATATCGTGGCGACAGATCTCATCGAGATCGATCCCGACCATCCGTCTCCCCAAGCCGTCGAACGTGCGGCGGCGGTGATCCGGGGCGGCGGCGTGGTGGCCATCCCAACTGACGCCCTCTACACCCTGGTGGCGGATCCCCTCAATTTGCACGCTGTGGGCCGGGTGTTCGCCGCGAAGGGTCGCGAGACGCAGCGCTCGCTGCCGATGCTGGTGAGCGGGAAACTCATGGCTGAGGAGCTTGCCACTGACTTATCCGGCCGCTTCTACATGCTTGCCCGCCAGTTTTGGCCCGGACCTCTCACGCTGATCGTGACTGCCTCCGCCAAAGTTCCTCTGAAGGTTACCGGCAACACCGGGCGCTTGGCCATGCGGCAATCGCGCTCTCGGGTTGCCCACGCATTGCTGGACTGGCTGGAGCAGCCGCTGATTTCCACCAGCGCCAACATCTCCGGCCAACCGACCAGCAAGAGCGGCATCGACGTGTTCGGCCAGATGGATGGCCGCCTCGATCTGGTTCTCGACGGCGGCATGTGTAGGGGCGAAGGAAGCACCACTGTGGATATCACGGAGCCTTACTGGCGAGTGATCAAGGAAGGAGCGATCTCGGAAAGGGACATTGGCGATTGCCTCAAGGGTTTCTAGCTTTCCGAAAGATCGAAACACCGCAGAAATCTGGATCTTCTAACCTTCGGAACGCCACATGAAGATGAACCAAACACGACGGGGCACGGGTTTGTATTACCTCGGCAGGCCGAGCGCGGTGCCAGGCTGCACTAGTTTGAGATGTGCCCAGTCAAACGGCTCGATTGATTCTCGAAACACGTTTTCGCCTGACAACGTGGGGCAGGATGGCATCCCAATGCCACTTAGTTTTAATGATAGGAGGCTATTTGGCAAATTGTGGGGCAGCCAATCTTGGCTGCAGCCGGCTTTCAGCCGGCTGTTCAGGGTACAAATACTCTCTGAAAGCCGGGAAAGCCGCCTAAAAAGCGGCTTCAGGCAAGATTGCCTGCCCCACAATCAATGCCGAATCCCGATCGCAGGAAAATTAAGTGACATTGGGATGGCATCCTGCTCGCCGATTGTTAATCGGCGCCACATGGAAGCTTAAGACACTGGCAGCGAACACCAAAATTGAATGGACCCACCGCACCTGGAACCCGGTGCGCGGCTGCTCCATGGCCAAAGGCTCCGAAACCGGCGGGTGTCTCAACTGCTATGCCGCTCGCATGTCCGCGCGCAATCTCCCGGAACTCAAATCTCCCACCACCGGCCAATCCTTCGCCCGCATTCTCGAGTCTGGACCGCGTTGGACCGGCGACGTGGAACTCATCGAAAAGGCGCTCCACCTTCCCGCGCACTGGCGTTCGCCTCAGCGAATCTTCGTAAACTCGATGAGCGATCTGTTTCATGAGGCTCTGCCGGACGAAGCGATCAATCGCGTATTCGCAGTCATGGCAACTTGCCCGCAACACACTTTTCAGGTTCTTACTAAGAGGCCCGAACGGATGCTGCGGTACTTGAACGGCAAGCCTCTCGCAAACCTTTGGCTTGGCACGTCGGTGGAAAACCAAGCCACGGCAGAAGTGCGCGTTCCTTTGCTCTTGCAAGTGCCGGCCGCTGTTCGATTCGTTTCCTACGAGCCTGCCTTGGGTCCGATCGACTTCGCACAGGGGGTGGACTGGATCATCGTAGGCGGCGAGTCCGGCCCAGGCGCTCGAGGGTTCGACGTTGCGTGGGCGCGCCGGACAATCGAGCATTGCGAAATAGAAGGCAGCGCCTGCTTTGTCAAGCAACTGGGCGCGAGACCGTTTGAGGAAGTGGGCGGGGAACATCGTCGGTTAGTCCTCCTGGATCGAAAGGGAGGAGACTGGAATGAGTGGCCTGCTGATCTGCGCGTCCGCGAATTTCCAAAGCCTGCCATCCCTATTCCGAGTGCTACACTGGTTCAGAATGTTCCTCTACCGTCCGCGTCTGCGGACGCCCCATAGCACCCATCTCCCGTGACACTCTCAATGGAGGTACCCACCTCTTCCTCGCATGAAACTTAGCGTTCAGATTGGCCGCGGCATCGAGTCCCTTTTCGGGACTCGCGACGAAAATATCCTCGTCCTGGAATCGGCCCTGGCCGTTACCATTCGCCTGCTGAATGAGGCCTTGGAAATTGAGGGCGATGAGCCGAACGTAATCCGCGCCGCCAGCATCTTTGAAGATTACTTCGCCCTTGTCAAAGAAGGCCAGACCTTCGTGAGCGGAGAGCTGAGCAGCTACTTTCGAGTGGTCACCGAAGATCCGGAAGTCACGCTGCGCAGCTTGGTCCACAGCGGTCGACAGCGCAACTTCGGGAAGAAGGTCCTTGCACCAAAAACCGTCAACCAGCGCCGGTACGTCGAAGCCATCGAGCGCCACGATTTAGTGTTTGGCGTGGGTCCGGCTGGAACCGGGAAAACATACCTCGCCGTCGCTATGGCCGTCTCGGCCCTTCTCAGCAAGCGCGTCAGCCGCATCGTGCTCACCCGGCCTGCGGTGGAAGCAGGCGAGCGCCTTGGCTTCCTCCCCGGCAACTTGCAAGAAAAAGTGGATCCGTATCTGCGCCCGCTCTACGATGCGCTGTACGACATGCTAGAAGTGGATAAAGTTGAAAAGCTGTTGGAACGCCAGACCATTGAAGTGGCTCCCATCGCGTTTATGCGCGGCCGCACTCTCAACGACAGTTTCATCATATTCGACGAAGCCCAGAACAGCACTTCGGAGCAAATGAAGATGGTACTCACGCGCCAAGGCTTCAACTCCAAGATGGTGGTCACCGGCGACGTCACCCAGATCGATCTGCCGACCGGAAAACGCAGCGGCATGAACGACGCCCTCGAAATATTGCGCAAAGTGGAAGGCATCGGATTCGTTCACTTCGACGACCGCGACGTGGTTCGTCACAGCTTGGTGCAGCGTATTATCCGCGCCTACGAACGTCATCAGGAATTGTCAGCCGGGCGGCAGCTTGCGTTAAAGCTGGCCCCTGATCCGCCTCCCCAGGAAGCGGAACTCCCCGTGGCTTAACAATCGCCATGTCCCAGCGGCACAGCCTTGTGCTCTTTCATGTTCCTGCCCGCGGTATCCGGCGACGTGATTTGCAGCAGTTCGCGCGCAGCCTGCAAGAGCAAGTTTCCAAAGGCCGCCCGTTCGATTGCCTGATCACGGGAGATGAGGACCTCCGTCAATGGAACCGCCAATTCCGCAAGAAAGACTACGCCACTGACGTCCTCTCATTCCCTTCCGACGGAGCTGACGGAACTGCAGGCGAAATCGCAATCTCGCTGGATCGCGCCAAATCGCAGGCTGCCGAATTCGGACACACGACGGACGAAGAAATCCGGATCCTGATGCTGCATGGCCTGCTCCACCTGATCGGAATGGACCATGAAACCGATCGCGGCAAGATGGCCAGCGCTGAACGGCGCTGGCGCAAAATGCTGGGGCTTTCCACCAGCCTGATCGAACGGGTACGAGCGTGACCGCCGCCCTGGTCTTGGTAGGACTGCTGCTCAGCGCGCTCTTGTGCCTGGTAACGCTGGTGCAACTGCTTTATATGGAATCCTTGCGAATCCGCGCGCGCGATCTCCGCGCCTTGCAGGTATTCAAGGAGACTCTGGAAGATCGAATTGGTGTCAAGAGTCACGAAGGTGCGCTGGCATTTTCGCTCATCAAGCACACGTCCCTGCTATTTCTCGGGCTGTCCATCTTCGCCATGCAAATGGGCACTCCGGCACCGTTATGGCAGGCGCTGCTGGAATCGGCCCTATTCTCGTGGCTGGCCATGCTCCTGTTGACCTACATCATTCCGCAGATGCTGTATCGCAAGACCAGCGGCGGATGGCTTGTTCGGATCGCACCGTTTCTGCATGCCCTGACCGTGATCGTTCGCCCGCTCACCGCCGTGCTTGGATTTTTTCAGTCGCTGGTCGAG
>JANXQZ010000318.1 GCA_025353235.1 Bryobacterales bacterium | reverse complement strand
TCCTAACGCTGCTTGGAATTATTCTTGCCACTACCACTTTGATCGCCGTAATGTCGGTGATTCACGGGATGGACGTTTACATCGCTACCCACATTTCCAACATGGGTGCGGATGGCTTCCAAATCGTCCGCATGGCGTTTATCGGGAATTTCAATCCTAAGAAATTTCTCGAGATGGACAAGAAGAACCCGGCGCTTCGCCCCGAGGAGTTCGAGTTCGTGAAGAGCCGCGCCACCCTTGTGCGCGAGATCGGCATGCAGGCGAATCGGCAGGCCAACTTGTCATACGGGGGCCAGTCGATGAAGGGCGTTACTTTGAATGGGGGCAGCGCAAACTGGGCGGTGTTGAGCAATACCGACGTGGTCAGCGGACGCTACCTGACTGAAATCGAGGATGCGCACCGGATCGGGGTGGCGTTCATCGGCTTCGACGTGAAGGACCAGTTGTTTGGCGCCAACGATCCCATCGGCAAGACGCTTAAGGTGGACGGCCGACCGTTCACTGTCATTGGCGTGGCGAAGGCGAAGGGCAGCGCGTTCGGCCAATCTCAGGATGGCTTTGTCGATATTCCGATTGGAACGTATTTTCAGATTTACGGCTCGCGGCAGGGCCTGCATTATTCGTTCCTTGCCAGCGATCATGGGGTGCTAGAGCGGTCCCAGGACGAGATTCGCTCGCTGCTGCGGACGTTTCGGCATCTGACGCCCAAACAGGAAGACACTTTCTCGCTAGTCGCCTCCGATGCTTTCGTATCGGCCTGGAATCAGCTTACGGGAGCGATCGCGGCTACGGCCATCGGCGTCGTTTCGATTTTTATGCTTGTGGGCGGTGTCGTGATTATGAATATTATGCTGGCCGTGGTGAGCGAACGGACTCATGAGATTGGCATCCGCAAGTCGGTCGGTGCGCGGAGGCAGGATATTATGAACCAGTTTTTGGTTGAGTCATCCATGCTGGCTGCGATGGGTGGCGTGATCGGCGTAGCTGCAGCTTGGCTTGCAGCGGTGATCGTTCGGAATCTCACTCCCGTGCCGATGAGCGTGCCGGGTTCCGCTATCTTGATTGGCGTAGCGCTATCTACCATCGTCGGTTTGTTTTTTGGGGTGTACCCTGCGCAGCAGGCCGCCAAACTCGATCCAATCGAAGCGTTGCGGGTGGAAAAATGAAATTCTTTGCCGCCTTTGCGGCGATCGGATTGGCTCTGGATACGGTTAGGGAACATAAGCTGCGATCGTTCCTTACCGTCCTTGGCGTGATCATCGGAACGGGTACCATCATCGGCGTGGGCTCGATTATCGCCGGTCTGGACGGGGCAATTTCCGGGGTGCTGCGGAGTTTTGGAACCAATACTGCAATTATTTTTAAGTTTCCGATTGGGTTCGCAACCAATCTCAGTTCGGAGCAGTTGCAGCGCAAGCCCCTGACGTATGAGAACGCCATGGCGATCCAGGAGCGCTGCCCGTCGGTGGCCGCAGTCAGTCCGTATCTGTTTCCGCAAGGGCTCGGCATTTTGCGGGCGCGCTACAAGGGAAACGACTTGTATCAAATTCAACTTGGGGGCACTGAGGAGTCGTACACCGGCGGCGGGCAGGCCGAAATGAATCAAGGCCGCTTTTTCACCGATGCGGAAGGACGACACCGCATGTCTGTTGCGGCCGTGGGAGAGGATGTTCCGAAGGCTCTGATGGCGGGCCAGTATCCGATTGGCAAGTGGATTGAGGTGAACGGCCATCAGTTTGAAATCGTTGGAGTGATGAAGCGGCCGTCGACATCCTTCCCAGGCCAGGACGATCGGCGCATTTTGATTCCGTACTTTACGATGCGCAAGATGTTTCCCAATGCTAAGGAGAACATGCTGGTTATGGTTGCCAAGCCTGGGCTGTTGCCGTCCGCCATTGACGAAACGCGGTCGGTTCTGCGACAGGAGCGGCGGGTTGCCGTTTCGAAGCCGGACAACTTTTTCATTTCCACGTCCGAGCAAATGGTCGAACAGTTTCATAGCGTTACCGCCATGGTGGCGCTGGTAATGGTGGTGCTTAGCTCTATCGGGCTTCTAGTGGGCGGCATCGGAGTTATGAATATCATGCTGGTGTCGGTGACCGAGCGCACGCGCGAGATCGGCATTCGCAAGGCGATCGGAGCGCGCCGAGCCGATATCGTCATGCAGTTCCTCACGGAAGCGGTGGTCCTGACTGGGCTGGGCGGCCTGATCGGCATGACCTTCGGCTGGGGGATCTCGTTTATTTGCCGGGTGATTTTTCCGAGCTTGCCGACGTCGGTACCTCTTTGGGCCGCTGTGCTGGGCGTGGTTGTTTCCGTTGCTGTTGGGCTGTTTTTCGGAATTTGGCCTGCGAACAAGGCTGCGCGGATGGATCCTGTCGAAGCTCTGCGATACGAGTAGATAGGACTCTTAACCAAGATAATCGAATAGGCTGCTGCGGGGCAGCTTCGCCCGCGAAGCCAGGGCGGCTTGTTGCTGAGTGGACGCCAGTTGGAATTCCGTAATTGCCTGAGTGACATCGGCGTCCTGAATTGCGCTCAAGCGGGTTTGGATCTGACTCGTCAAAGTCTGCCCAAAATTGAGCCCGTCGGTTATTCGGTTTTGTGCCACGCCGTACGATGTCAGCTGCTGATTTAGATAGCTGCCTGCGCTCTTGAGGACGGGAAGCGCGGCATTGATGCCCGCTTGATCGTTATTCAAAAGGGCGGTCCGCAAACTATTAATTGCCTGGAAGACATTTTGGTCTGAATTTGAGCTGTCGAAGATTTCTTGGGCCGTTTTTGCGACTGGAAATAAGGTTCCGTCGGGGTGCTCTATCAGTCGAGTGGAAGGAGAGCCCGCATAGGCGCTGACTGGGTTGGGCTGGGTGAGATCGACTGTGTAAGGCGGGGTCTGATCGCTGTCTCCACTGAAAATGTAGCGGCCTCCGGCGGTGGTATTCGCGGCGCTAACGATTTGTTGCAGCACGCCTCCAATCTCACCTGCGAGCTGAGTGCGGCTTTCGGCGGTCATGAAACTGGGTTGCCCTTGCGTCGCCAGCGTTTGCGCCCTTTCAACCAAAGTGACAGCGGACTGGAGCGTTCCCTCGCCCGCGTCGACTTCCGCTTTTACCTGATTCAAGTTCGAACCGATCTGTTGAACCCGCTCCAACTCTGCGCGAGCTCCTAGAAGGAGAGGAATTTGGCTCGGGTCGTCCTCCACTGCATTGATTCGGAGTCCAGTTGTCAATTCGGTTTGGGCGTGCTGAGATCGGCGTTGAATCTGGCTGAGTCCATTCAGAAAACTAACGGATGAGGGATCGAGAGAGGTGATCATGGTATTCCTGTCACTGCACGAGATTGATGGTTGTCGTGGTCAATTCATTGAGTACGCCAAACAATTTCGAGGTGGCTTGGTAAGCCCGTTGAAACTGAATCAGGTGCTCCGCTTCTTCATCGAGCGACACGCTCGAAACGGTGGAGCGCAGGTTCTGCGCCTGCGTCACCAACTGCTGGTGGGCATCCCGTCCGTTCTGCGCATCCGAAATATCTTGCCCCACCCTGCTCGCCAGCGAACCAAAATAGCCGCTGAAGGTAAACCCGTTGAACGTTTTGGCGCTTCCGAGAGCCGAAAGGCTAAGGGCGTTCCCATTCCCTCCCGGCGATCCGGGCACGGCGGCGGCGACCTGATCGGGCGATGTAATGCTCACTGAAAGCGTTTGCGCGGCGCCGGGATTCGTATTGTAAGTAAACAGGTCTGTTGCCGGGGCTGCTCCGTTCGCATCGATTCCGTTGGCGAGGGCGGCGTTTACTTGATCGGCCACTCCGTTGGCCAGGGTGTTCAGGTCCGCAAGATACGAAGGTATCGTCGTGTTCTGAACTTCGAGCAGACCCGCCAGTTGCCCTTGCGTAAGCTGAGCGCCGATGTCCCGTCCCTGACTGTCCAGAACGGCCACCTTAGGATTTGAGAAATCACCCTGGATGGGCAGCGCCTTATCCCCGATCACAAGCGGTGTTTGGCCGCCAATGTACACCGTGACCGAGCCGTCCGGCTGCTGCAGCGCCGTGTAGTTGACGTACTTGGACAGTTCTTCCAGATTGCTGTTTAGCTGCGCATCCACTCCGGCGTCCATAGCACCTTTGTAGTCCTGCGGGTGATCGGCGTTGATATGGGCGATTGCGCCGGCCAGGCGGTTTATTTCGGCAATGTTGGTGCGAGCTTCGTTGACCACTTGGCCAGACGCCTGCAGAAGACCAGCCGACGTACTCTGAAAAGCTTGCGCCGTTTGAGTTGCTTTCTCGATCACATTCTGACGAGCCGTGGAATCGTTTGGGTTCACGCTCAGTTGCGAAAAACTCTTGAAAAGCCCATTAATAGCAGACGCGGGACCGGATTTGCCGGATAAATCGAAAAGCTGAGACACTTGCGAGAGATCCGAAGCCTTCTGCTGAAACGTCCCGTACCCTGACTGCTGGTTGCGGACATTTTGCTCCGCGTACGAGTTGCGCGAGCTCTGTATTGCCCCTAGGCTTACTCCGCCCGGGAGCCCGACCGTCAAATCAAAAGGTAGGGCGTCCAACACGGCTGTTTGTTTGACGTAGCCGAGGGTGTTCGCATTCGTGACGTTATTGCTGACCACGCCCATGGCTTTTGAAAATACGCCTAGCGCATTGCTGGAGTTCAGCAGGGATGTGAATAGATTACCCATGGAATTCCAGGCGCGGCTGGATGTTTTCGTTGTGCTCCCGCGTTGGCGTCGTTCCTTGCGAACAGTAATTCATCTCGGCAGGTTCAGGTCCCGTGCCCAGCAGGTTTCCGTATCCTTCGTAGAACAGCCCTGCGGCGCGCAGCAATGCCGACGCGGTGGAGAGTTCCCCCCGCAGCACGGTCATTTCGTTCCGGATCAAGTGTGCAGTGGATCCCGGTGCTCCCGCCTGCAGATTTGACTGCAGTCGATCCAGGCATCCGATCGCTTCCAGCAATGGACCCGCGCACGATGCTAGTGTCTCGGGCGCCGGTTTGAGGAGCCGTTTTCGAACTTGCTCGACTTGCCGCCGGGCTTGCTTGGCGGTCTGCAGTTGATCGTTCACTTTAAGCCCGCATGCTGGCGCGGATGATGCTCGCGCTTAACAGGTGAGCGTCAACCTGATAGCTGCCGGACGCCACCGACGCCGAGAGTTGGGTCAGCTTGATTGCTTGGCGTGGAGAGTCCGTTTGCAGGGAACTCAGCGCATTGCTTAAATTGGATAAAGAGACCTCGTCGTCTTGTCCTGACCGATTTGACTTCGTCTTAGAGCTGAATCCAGCCGATGTCAGCTCTTGAGCTTTCCCTAGTCCGGAAACTCCGCTACCGCTCGTATCATTTATTTTCATGGCAGGTTCGATCTTTCAATCGCCTCAAGACCACATATCGGCGGGCAGCGAGAGGAATTTAAGGGAATACGGTCTTTTTTCAGTAGTAGTACGGAATATCAGCGATAAAGTCAGGCCGGAACGCCTAAAAAGCGCCGAACCAAACCGCGCACCCTGGGCGGACCAAGCTTTCCCGGAGTCCTATCCGGAAGCCTCCGGGTCCGTCGCGGATCGCTATGGGTGGATCCAGCTCTCCAAGCCGGCGCTGTATTGCCTTTCCGTTGCGCCTTCACCGTGCGAGCCGACACGCAGCAGAGGTCACTTTAATCTGCGTCCGCGTTCGGCCAGGAATTTCTCCACCTGCGACCTGATCTTCACTGCTGGATCCTGCGGCCAGAGGCCATAGCGCTCGTCTCCAATAACGGACGGATAGACGGATTGGTCCGCATGTCTCACGAAATAGGGCCGTAGTCCGTGACTGCCCAGTCCGTGAATTTGTGGGCGATCAAAGTAGATGTCGACTGGAAGCGACCAAACTGCGGCGTGGTCAACCAGTGCCTTGGCCGCAACATCAGACAAGATGTAGCACTGAGTGCCGAATGTCCCCGATGCAAGCGAAACTAGTTCAAAGCCGTGCGGTAAAGGCAGAACGACTCCACTACCCGCAGCTTCCGCCGTGAGACCGAGGCGGACCAACGGAAAGGTCGATATCAGTTCCGACACGATCTCAAGCGTTCGGACAAACCCGTCATCCACTACAACATCGTCTTCCATGATGACGAACGGCTTCCGCGCTTCTATGCATCGCTCCCATAGAAGGTAGTGGCTGGCGAAGCAGCCGATCTCCCCGCCTGACAGCGGCCGATGGAAATCGCGCAACGCTGCCGCCTCGCTATATCGGGAGATGCCCAGATGTTCACCGCGCCGAGCATCGACTCCGTTGAAAAACTCGAACGCCAATCCGAGCTCAGCAAGATTGGCTTCGATCCGCTCTCTACGATCTGTTGAGCTGATCAGATTGATAACGACGATCTTCATCCTTCAGTCTTGTTAGACTCCAGTGTCGTATGAACGCGTGCGACGGCATGTCTTCCCCGGCGATTAGTAAGTGACGGCAATGTGTTCTCATCCCGACTCACACTTACGCGCTTGACCTGTCCGGGGGCCGGAACTCCTGAACAAGCTCATGACCTAACCATCCAACTCGCTCGCCGTTTAATACGGCTGTGATTCTGCGACCGGCTTGGCTGGACACAATTAGCGCGAGACATCTATCTTTGTGAGCAATTGGCATACAAGCCGGTTCTCGCCTTTGCTTACCAATGCGCGTCAACCATGCGCATAAGCGCCTCGAGCTTGTGAATATCGACGATTATGCAAGACTGAAAATCACGATCCGCTACAGTGCGACAGAATTGCAGGCCGTAGACCAGATTCAGTTTGTCCGAAATCATCCAAAAGAAAGGCCTGAATTCCGATACTGGCGAAAGCTCAATCACCTTCGTCCCCGCCTCGCAAAAGAGAAGATTCGATAGACCCGCGCCGTGCGAACCAATGATGAACTCTGCACCTTGGAACAACAGGATCTGATCCCTTGAGCTCATCCCGTCCAGATAGACGGTTTCGAAGCCGTATCTGGAGAGAAAGAGATCCACTTGCTCCATATTATGGATTTTTCTGGTCGGTCCTTTCCGCGCCAGTAACAGCCGCCTGTTCCGTGGAGTTTGAAGATGAGCGTACATTGCGGCGATTCTTTGCTGAAAGTCCTTCAGATAGACCGCGGGCATATGCTGGATCAGGTCGCTCTCCACCCAGATCGCCTCCTTTACCCTGATCAGATTCTCGGCTGCCTCGGTAATTTTGTATCCGCAGAAACCGAGCGCCTGCAGCGACTCGCGATGCTGTATCAAGGCATTTATGTCGACAGACTTCGGCAACACCATCCTCAAATTAGAGTCATTCCCCAGCGCTCGCCATAAGATGTCCAGGCACAGCAGCCCTTCAACCATCCAATGATAGTAATTGTGCAGATTTCCGTTATAAAAAAGCAGACAGGAATGCTCGTAATAAGGTGCTTTTTCTAAGGCCTTGTCGTTGATCCACAGGCTATCGCCCTCTCTGGACATCCAGGGCGCCATTACCTTGGTCTGGTCGCGAAGATAACCGTATCCCCTCGACACACCCGAGCGGTCGAACACTGAGCCCTCGGTGAACCTGGAGGTGGACACAAACTGATCGCTGCGCCTGATCAGCCGGACGGAGTCTTTGATCGCCCCGACCTGAGGAATCTGGGAGCTGTTTCCGCAGCCTGAATAGAATGCTCGGCTGTCTGCGTGATCCGCGAAGATCGGCGCGTCACGGTCCGCGCCGAACTTTAGAGGCCAGTAGGAATCAGCCGTTTGCAAAAATGCTCCGAAGGACGGCGCCTGCCGCGTGTTGTCGAGGCCATTGGAACCAACCAGGATACGATCTGAGCTCGCCATCGGCTTGAGCGGTGTGGGCGAGGGCGACGGGGCTGCGGCCGGTCGGTGTCGATACCCGACATTCGACGGCTCTAACAACGCTTGGGCTGCTACGCGTTTGGGATCGAAATACAGAATTCCCTTAAGAATCCAGTAAGGCGGGTCGATGACTGCGTCGTCTTCCATCGTGCCGATTACCGAGAGGCGAGCGCTGACCAGTTTTTCCGCTTCCACCGCACACGGCAGAACCACTACTTTCTCCGCACCCGGTGTGAGAGTTGCGTCGGTTTGTGCTCCGGAACCGGAACGGACACGGATGCGGAAGTCCCCGCCGTATGCGCCGAATCGCAGCAGCAGGTTGATTCTTGTACCGGCCTGAAGATCAGCGCGGAATTGTACCAGCGTTTCCGGCGCGGCTGGCCGGACGCCAGCGCTCTCGGGTCTTGCCCAGCCCGAGATACAGACAATCTCACCCGACAGCGTTCCGTCCATCCAGTTTCCGGTGCCGATGGAGACATACTGCCCAGACGGGAGTGACATGGCCGAGACGCCGCCCACTGGGCGGACCATTTGTGCCAGCGCGTGCGTCGATTTGAGGAAGTTGTCTGACACCTTGCGCCAGGACCGGGCGACGAATTGTTCCGCGATCTCACGCTCGCGCCGACGGCGGAGTTCCGGATCATCGAGATACCGCAAGAGCCGGTCGAGCCCGTCGCGGGCGTTGTAGGGATCGATGTAATCCGCGAGGTCCCCGCCTACGGCTGGAATGCCGCCATTGAGAGTGGAAAGACAGACCTTTCCATGCGCGAGACTTTCGCCTACCGGCAGCCCCCAGCCTTCAATGAAGCTCGGAAACATTGTGAGTATGCATTTCTGGTACAGCAGATCGAGCTCCCCGTCCGTGACGTTGTGGACGATTATGATCCTGCCGCCCAGGTAATCGCACGCCCTTATTTGATCGATGAAGTCCTGAACGAACCAGCCCATGCGGCCGGCAAACACCAAGTAAGGGATATCCACCCGACCAGACTTGACCATCATCTTCCAAATGTGAAACAGGTATACCGGGTTCTTTCGCACCTCAATGGTACCGACGCATAAAACGTAGTTCGTATTGAGGATGGCCGAAACGGCGGTGGAAACCTTCGTTGGGGTTTCGGCTGGGGGAAACATGTGACCTAACTCCACTACATGGACCGGCAACGGACTCATGCTGCGCGACGCCATATGCGCGATCAAGGTGGCCTTATTGTATTCGGACGTGGTGATAAGAAAATCGGTGAAGCTCAGCAGTTCCCTGAGCGCATTGGAGAACAGTCGGGTTCCAGGAGCTTCACAATACTAAGGCGCGACAATCGGAATGATGTCGTGAATAAGTACCCCGACAATGACTCCGGAGTTTTTAAGTCGTTGGAGTAGCCCTCCCATGCCGCCTACGCCCCAGAAGGCTCCGATCGTTACAAAGATCTCCCCCGGAGGGATCGTGCACGGAGTTGCACGCAGCAGTAATGTGCGAACATCGCTCTCAATTTCAGCGTTCGACGTAGTGTCGGAGCGGAACGCCTCAACGGCGCTTAACAGCTGGAATGGATCGATCCATCCCAGGTCCCCTTGCTCATTCAAGGCCACTGCTCGTATGGGCCAACCCGCAGTGTCGATCGCGTTGCGGAGAATCTCGCACTGCACCCGCTGAATGCCGGAAAGAGTCGGGTGATGCAGCAGATAGAGTGTCAGGTCCGTCACATCAAGGTGAATGTGCGGCCTCTCCGCCGGAGTCTCGGGGATCCTCCTGCTGGTCATTGCCGGCACGTGCTGCATGGTGCGATTGCGGTGCGGAGGAGCGGCATTGCCGGTATCTCGAAAGCGCGCCCAGAAAGCCGGATCGATCCACGGCTCATAAGGCTCAAAAGATTGTGTCCGGAAAGAGGGCAGAAAACACTTTTGAGACGATGGCGCGAGAATGGCAGCCATCCGGGAAAAACTGCTATTGCATACGGCGAGGTAGTCCGCTCGCCGCAGGAGCTCAAAATCGCGGATGTGCTCGGGCAGTGCGCGGTCGATCGGGCCGAATATCGCCGAAACCGTCTCGAATTCCTTAAAGACCGTCAGTACGGTTTCAGGTTCGTCCGTACCAATGAACAGCAGCGGTCGGCGGAGCGTCGGCCAAATTGTCCGTAGCCAGTCCAGGTACCACTCCTCTGGCACCAGCGCAAACTGAGGCAAGTTATTCATCCGATAGTCGCCGCGCCGGACATGAATCGCCACCAGCGTCCGCTGGCCACCTTCGGTGACCTGATCTCGCCAACCATCGATCGCACGGCGGCGTTCATCAGACAGATGGAACATTTGCCGGAGCAGCGGCCTGTGTCTTCGCCAACACTGGGGGATCTCCTGGAAGTAGCCATCCAAATCGATATCAATCGGAGGCTCGTCCATATCCCAAAACATGCGATCGTTTTCGGCGAATCCTGGGAAAGACATCTTCTGTAGCGAGAGCCCCGCAACGGGTTTGTCTTGGAGGCCGAAAAGCTGATTGCCCTCCCAGGCCGGCATCGCAGCAGTCAAGCCGTGTCTGAGCGCATAAAGCTTCACGCAGGCATAACGAAACAACTGGTTCGCGAACCCTGCTCCCTCTCGAAGGACCGACATGCCTACGTACCCGCGCGAGTCGACGTCCAGAGTCGTAAGGGACCGAATGGCATCGCTGGCGAGAAAGCATAGCCCTTTGCGGTCGCCAACGCGCACGGAAGCTATGCACACCAGACCTCGGTCGAACATGCTGCGCCGCAGTCTCAAGTCTTCTGCCTGGGGCGGTAAACTGGCTGTTTCCGGCAAGAGGACGGTGACGGCTCGAAAGCTGAAATCCCCGTTGATCGGCGTCATCCGCTCACTCAGCTTGTCTGCGGGCAGCACAAGCAAATCATTTCCGGACACGGCACCGCAATCCTCGTGCGCCTGCCGCGCCAGGCTCTGCAGGGCGCCTTCACCCTCCCGGTGCTCTGTGATGATCGAACTGCTGCCTTCCGGCCCAGCCAGCCGAAACAGCAATGGTTCCTCACGATGTCCAAGTACAACGAGCGATCGTATAGGAGCCGATTGGTCGAGGAATGGTTGCAGCAAAGATTCTATTGCCTCGGGTGGTGCTGCAGCAACCGGATCCCAATCTCCAAACGCGTTATTCGTAGAAGCCTGCATGACAAAAATCAATTAGTGGGCCGGCGCAATTCTCGTGGCAGCCAAGGCCTCTGCTTATGGTTGCATGGACCATTCGGGCGCGTGTGCGATCCTTGAGAAGCGCAAAGGGCCGCGGGCCTTCTATTCCAGGCGTATGGGGCTTAAGCCTGCGGTTCTAAAAATCAGGCCGCAAAACTCCCCCGCTGCGTGGCAGATCGCGAGGAGCCAGATTATAGGTAGCGCTCGGCGGAGAGGCTCTTCGACGCTGGTTTTGCCGGCTAGAGGCTCGGTCACATTCCGCACGATGGCTTGGGGGAGCCGAAAGCAGTGACGAAGACGTTGGCGGCGGCTCTCCTTTGAAAGCTGCGATGCGATCAGTCCCGAAGTGGACCGGCCGTTGTGGAAGTGCGCGATGGCGGATTCCAAGAGGCTTCGGGACTGGATGTGCCGAACCACGATGCGGTCGTCAATGCCGATTGACCTTTCCTTCTGAAGCTGCGCCTTTATGACGAACTCGATCTCGCCCGGCCCGATTTCGCCCGCAGGAATCGCGCGCCGCTTAAAAGATATGTTGGCCGCCGGCGGGACGCGGTCGGTCTTGGCGAAGTCAATTGGGGCAATAAAAGGAGCGAATGTAGTCAGGAAATTCGCCCAGTCTGCGGCGGTTGTTGTCGAGCCATTTTCCACTGACCCGCCGATGGCCGCGAGTTCAGGGTGCGCGCTATGGGCATCGAGAATTTTCTCGCACCAGTCGGCGGCCGGTCGGCAGTGATCCTCGGTCCATGTGATGATTCTGCCGATGGCGGCGGACGTTCCGATGGCTCGCAAATGGAACACCGACACCCCGGGCGCCTTGATCCAACGCACTGATTTCAGGTGCTCCGGAACAGGCTCGGGTAGTCCAATTCCGCTCGCATCAGCGAGCAGGATTTCGGCATTCGTTCCGGCGATTTGGGGCAGCAGGATTTCGAGGCATTCCTTCGAGTTGGGCCAAGGGTGGGCGGTCGCGATGACTACCGAAAGCTGGACTTCGGCGGGCACTCCGCTCCCACGCCTGCGGAGCGGGTTTCGCGCTACTAGACGCACTACCGCGTGCAATGGATCGCGCTGCAAGTCCCTGATGTCCGACCCAGCAGCACGCCCGCGCAACATCGTATTTAGACGCGAAAACGGGCTCTCGTCGTATCGAGCGGCCTTTTCGAGAAAGCCAGGCGACAAAGGAGCCTTCTTCCAGGCGAGATAGGCCTCGTACTCTGATTCGTTCGCGGCCAGATGCAACAGGTAGTCGGCGAGCGCCCGCGGATCTCGAAACGTGGACGCATCGATGAAGCAATGCTCTCCCGGTACGAACTCGTTGATATTCGGCGCGCCGAGATAAACCGGCACCGATCCGGCGATCAGCGTGTCGAAGAACTTCTCCGTCACGTGGTCGCGTGCGATCGAGTTCTCGAACGTGAGAGTGAATTTATAACGCGCAAGTATGTCCAATTTCGTCTCGCGGCCTGTGTCTTCCAAAAGCGTCCGGTTGTTGAGACACTTGCCATAAGAATCGACTGGCAGATAATGCATCAACTCGCGGACGAAGTCCAGCCGGCCGCTTCTGTCCCATGAGCTAGAGGCCATAAAGACGGCGGGAGCGCTCTCCGTCTTCGGAACCGGCTTACGCAGAAGGGCTTGGGCCGTGCCGATTCCGAAATATAAATTGGGAACGTCCGAATTGAGCCGATACGTCATGGTCAAGTCGAAATACTTCATATACTCGACACTAGACAGTTGTGGATACCAAACGTCGCTTTCCATCGACCATGCGACCCAGATCTGCCCCTCGCGTTTAGGAATGCGGCGTAGGTCGGGAGCGCTGGGAACGTGGAACACTACGGCCTCTACCTCTGGAAGGCGCTCCAGCTCAACAGTTACAAGCTTCCGCTCAGCCGGACCTAGAAAGTCGGCGGCCCCTTGCAAGTCGTAAAGAAGGATGATGGGCGGGGAATCAGCAGGCGCACTCATGAGTCGATCTGGGCATAGGATTGCTGCCGCGCCTCTCATCCTATCACTCGTTCCATGGCCAATCCTGGCTGTCGCGAATGGGCCTTTGGCCCACGAATCGTGATGAAAACGGACTTCGGTCTCCGTGTAGGGCAGGTTGTTTACCTGCGGCCGATTGCTAATCGGCCCGGAGCTCTCGCCGGACTAGATCTCCTGAGTCCCGCGCGTGACCGACTCGCGGTCCGTCGACTGGGCCAAGTTCTCACCGAACCTCAAGCCTCTGGCAACAACGCGACAATACGTCTTAGGGCCGATTCGGAGTAGGCTTCCTGCACTAGCCGCAAGGCGTTGGCAGCCAGTAGACGCCCGAGGTCCGGATGGGAAATGAGGTTCGCGCAGCCCGCGGCGAAGGCCTCCGGAGAATCCGCCAGCAGAATGTCGCGGTCCGCCGTAGCCTCGATGCCTTCCGCTCCGATCGTCGTTGAAATTACCGGCCGCCCCCAGGCGAATGCTTCCAGGATCTTGATTCGCGTACCTCCCCCGGCCCGCAACGGAACTATCGCGGCATGGGCGCGCTCGTAAAGGGGGCGAACATCGGGCACTTCGCCCGTCAGGCAGACGGATTCGAACGGCTTCAGGCGGCCTGCGGACCCGAAGCCCGCGACCTCCACAATGAATTTCGCCGGGGCCATGTGCCTAAGTACTGGAAGTACCTCAGCGCAAAACCAATGGTACCCATCGAAATTTGGGTAATAATCCATGGTTCCTATGAACAAAAACCGGAACGGCTCGTCGGGGGTGAGCTGGGGTAGATCTGGAGGGGGCTCTTGCAAACGCACCACGTTAGGCAAGACCCGCAGTTCCACTAGGCAACGGGCTGCCAAGGACTTTCGGTCGGCCTCAGAGCAGACGTACACGCGGTCAAACTTACGGAACGCGGCGATCTCCAGCAGTTCGAACCGTCGGCTTTCGGCCAGTGCCCATTCCGCCACCGCCGCATGACCGTTCGCGCGGGCAATGCCTTCGATTCGCCTGTGGGTTCGCGATTCGATATCGTCGAGATCGAGATGCCGTCGGCCAGCCGCGCTCAGATAGGGCTTCGCTAGCAGCAACGCCGCCAAGCGGAAGACATGGACCACGTCGAAAGCCGAATCAGGCGGCGGAGCCAGTTCCGGCGTCGCCAGGGAAACCTGATACACGTCGCGCAAAGCGTTCAGAATCAACTCCGAGCGGATGATCCGCCCGCTACGAGGCAATCCCTGTGGCAACGCCGAAACATACAGTAATCGCTGCATTGGTTTACACCAGCCGAGACGGATATCAGGATGCAAGGCTGTCAGTGTAATCAGTCTTTCATACAAACTAACTTGCTTCAGGATAACTTGACATACTTGCGGCTCTGGGTCAAACTAAGCTCTTGTCAGCAGTCAACGTGGATCAGTGTCCCAAACGCGCCGATGGGCTGGAAATAATCCCTGCTGACGACGGCTACGTGATCTACGAAGAGGAAAAGGACCGCGTTCATTACCTGAATCCCGTCGCCGCGTTGATTTACGAGTTGTGCAATGGAGACAACTCGACGGGAACCATTATGGAGCTTGTCCAGCAGTCATTTGGGCTGGTGGACACCCCAGCCGCTGAAGTAACAAAGGCGCTGGAGCAATTGAAAGACGAGGGCTTAATACACTAGTTGTACTGGAGAGATTAAAATGAAAGAACGCATTTTTGAACACGTTAATCCTGCACGCCGTGACTTCCTGAAAAAGCTTCTTGCCGGCGCGGCTTTCGCCACCCCTGTAATCGCTACGTTCAGCGTTGCGGCCCTGATGCCGAATCCGGCTTATGCAGTCTCGAATACTTCCGCGTGCGCCCCACCGGCTCCTCTCGCCCCCATCACGTATCCTGGGACCCCGGTTTGCCCAGGCCCTGCGTGCGCACCGGCACCCACTCCCGTTTATGTGGTGCCGCCTGTGCTCGCCTGCCCCGCGAATAAGACGTAGAGAATT
>JANXQZ010000281.1 GCA_025353235.1 Bryobacterales bacterium | reverse complement strand
CCTTCGACATTCGCCGGAAAGAAGTCGAACTTGAAAGCTCCCTTCAGATGAATTGCATTGAATGGCCGACCTTGGCGAACGGCTAGCTTCGCAGCATCGCTGTCCAGGTAGAACTCGCCAAGGTCGGCCATTCAATGCAATTCATCTGAAGGGAGCTTTCAAGTTCGACTTCTTTCCGGCGAATGTCGAAGGCTTTACTCAAGCGGAACTCAGCCGCAAGCGTTACATCGTATCCTCCTTTCCCGGCCTGGAGAACATCGAGTTTCCAATAGCGAGTCCAGAGGACATGGTCCTCGCAAAGCTTCTCTGGTTTCGGAATGGCGGTGAAGTTTCGGATCGGCAGTGGCACGACGTTCTTGGTGTGCTGAGCGTTCAGTTGGGCCACCTTGATCTCGATTACTTGACGGATTGGGCCGCTAAGCTCGAAATTCGCTACCTCCTGGAATTAGCCCTGGCAAATCTGCGAAAGGCGGACTAAGGCCAACGTATCCCAAAAACAAAGGCCCAGCTCCTCTGGAACCAGGCCTTATCCCTTCAAAATCGCGCACCCGACGGCTACCCCACAGGTTGGGGTTTATGACGAGCCAGCATCTCATTCATCTGATCTTTCAAATGAAGTTTCAGCTTCTTCAGACGGTGCTCTTCCACCTCATCTTGGTCAGTGACAAGAGGCTTCGCCTCTAAAGTTTCGAGCTGCTTGTGATAAGCCGCGTGCTGTTCCGCAAGCCGTCGAAACTCTTCGTCTGTCGCCATCAGGTGCGCCCTGAGTCCTTCGTTCGTGTTCTCCATCAAGATCCTCTCCTTGTTAGGCCCGATCATCGATGCCGCGGAGACCGATTCCGGTACCCGCACTGTGACGATATCATGAAAAAAATCTCATGACAATCCCAGGTTCGGCGGGGTTCTCATAGTAGCCGGGCCGCAAACCCACCTCCCGGAAACCTAGGCCGGAATACAACGAACGCGCGGCTTGATTGGATTGCCTCACCTCCAGGAAATGCTCACCCTTCCAGCGCGCGAGTTCCGCCTGAATCAATCGCTTCGCAATGCCCATGCGGCGATGCTCGGCATCTATTGCTACGTTGAGAATCTCCCGTTCACCCGACCCGACTTCGCGTGACACTAAGAAGCCAATGATCCCTCCCTCAGCTTCCGCCACCGTACAATCGAAGCCCAGATAGTCTTCCCGATGCCATTGCGCGGATTCCGGAGACGTGGTCTGAATCGCGATAATTGCGTCCAGATCTGCAGGTTGGGCGCGCCGAAGCTGAACATCGAAAGGCATCATTTGTCGCAGTAAGGTTCGTTGCAGAAAGCCAAGCTGCCTCCAGTCAAAGCGCTGCTCCGCGTGAAGCCGACCCGCAAACGCGATCCCCTGGCGCAGTTCGCGATCATCCAGAAGTTTACGAACTCCCGCAGCGAAATCGGCGGGCTCGT
>JANXQZ010000268.1 GCA_025353235.1 Bryobacterales bacterium | reverse complement strand
AGCCTTGCACCGGCTGGAGCGTAAAGGGCTGCTCCAGTCCGAGTGGAAAGAATCGGGCAGCGGGCCGATGGCGAAATATTATTCGTTGACAGCCTTAGGGCGGAAGAGTCTGCAGGAAGAAAAGGCGCAGTGGCAGCGCTATGCGGGCGCGATCGCACTGGTGCTGGAATCGTAGCATTTGTGGGGCAGTCAATCTTGGCTGCAGCCGCCTTTCCAGGCGGCATCTAGCGTTTTGTAATGGTTGTTTCATGCTAGCGAGGAGGACCAATGCATTTTCCTTGGAATCGAATGGAAGCTGACCTGAAGCGTGAGCTTGCACATCACCTGGACCAATTAACGGCGGAGTACGAACGCCGAGGACACTCTCACGAAGAAGCCATGTGGATGGCCAAGCGTGAATTCGGCGGCAGGGAGCAGATAAAGGAGAAGTGCCGGGACGAGCGGCGTTGGGCGTGGATGTCTGGCATTCGGCAGGATTTTGCCTGCGCCCTTCGCCAGATGCGCCGTTCTCCGGGCTTTGCCGCCACCGCCGTCCTTACCCTGGCGCTCGGCATCGCCGCGAACGTCATCGTCTTCGGTGTACTGCAGGCGCTGATCCTGCGGCCCCTGGATATTCCTCATGCAGACCGGGTGATGACGCTCGCGCACACCGATCAGCCCTATCCAATTTTTTCCTATCCGGAAGTGCGTGAGGTGCGGGATGGAAATACCGTGTTTTCCGCCGTCGCCGCCTGGAACGTAGGGAGTTTTGGTCTCGAGGCAAACGGAGTCACCCGCCCTGTTTGGGGATATTTCGTGAGCGGACAATACTTCGAGGCCGTGGCCATTAAGCCGTTCCTCGGGCGTCTGCTGCAACGCGCCGATGACGATCATCCAGGAGCTTCGCAGGCGGCCGTGCTTTCCTGGCCCGCATGGAAGAGTGATTTCGCTGCCGATCCCAACATCGTGGGAAAAACAGTCCGCATTAACAAGCATCCGTACACCATCGTCGGCGTTGCCCAGGAAGGCTTCTATGGAACCGAGAAGTTTCTGCAGGCCGCCTTCTTCGCACCGATGGCGAATGAAGCATCGCTGGATTCGGTCAACTGGCTTGAGTCATGGCGCGATCAGCATGTCTGGTCGGTGGTGCGCATCAAGGACGGCGTCAGCATGCCCCAGGTGCAGGCTGAATTGAACAGGATTGCTGCGAGCATCCGGCGGCAGTATCCGAAAGATGAGGAAAAGCTCTCGTTTAAGCTGACCCGGCCTGGCCTGATGGGCGACATGCTCGGCGCGCCCGCGCGTGCTTTTCTGGCTGCGTTAATGGGACTGGCCGGCATTGTGCTGCTCGCCGCCTGCGCCAACCTCGGCAGCCTGTTCGCCGCACGTACGGCAGACCGCACGCGTGAGATTGCCATCCGCATGGCCATCGGATCCAGCCGCTGGCGCATCCTCCGTCAAGTCCTGGTCGAGGCCTTTATGATCTCGCTCCTCGGGGGTGCTTGCGCGTGCGGTCTAGCGTGGATCGCCCTCACCGGCCTGGCTGCCTGGCATCCGCCCACCGAATTTCCGTTCGTGTTCCTCGTAATGCCGCAACCATCGTTGATCCTGTTGGCGTTGCTTGTCTCGGTGCTTGCGGGCCTTCTGTTCGGGGTGGCGCCGCTGCGGCAAATATTCAAGACCGATCCTAACGACGCGATTAAGAGCGGCGGAAATCACTCCTTTGCAGGACGCCGCTGGGCGTTTCGCGATTTTCTGCTGGCCGCGCAGATCGCTCTCTGCTGCGTCACTGTCACGGCCGCCTTTGTCTCCCTGCGCGGACTGGGCAAAGCGCTCACCATGGACATGGGTTTTAAGCCAAAGCATGCTGTTGTGACCAAAATCGAGCTAAGCCAAGCTGGCTATTCGGTCGTCTCCGCCGATCAGTTTCAGCGCCGATTGCTGGAGAGGGTTTCGCAGCTCCCGGGAGTAGCGGCGGCAGGTTATTCACATACGACACCCCTCTCGCAGGATATGTCGATTTCTCCTATTTTCTCCCAGCAAACTACCGATTTCCGACCCTCGAACAAGGCCTTCAGTATTTACTTCTTCGACGTGTCGCCTGGATATTTCACCGCCGCTGGAACGCTGCTGCTCGAGGGACGCGATGTAAGCTTCGCCGACACGCCCAAGACTCCTCCAGTGGCCGTGGTGAATCAAGAGTTCGCTCGGAGGCTTTTCCATTCCGAGCACGCCGTCGGTCGTTATTTTAAGAACCAGGCCGGCCTCGCCGTCCAGATCGTAGGGATCGTGGCCAATGGAAAATACTTGACGCTCAGTGAAGATCAGGAAGGGGCCGCGTTCTTACCCGTCTCGCAAGAACCGAGGACCAAGACGTCTCTCATCGTCCGGATACGGCCCGATTCCCCCGACGCGGCCACGAACGATATGGCAGCCACCATCCGCAACGTGGTTCGCGACCTGGACCGCACCATTCCAATTCGGGAATCCAGCGCCTGGAACAGCCAGCTTGGACTGACCTTCTTTGTATCCCAAGTGGCTACAGCCGCCCTGGGCATATTTGGAGCGTTTGGACTCCTGCTCTCGATTGCCGGCACCTTCGGCCTCGCCTCCTATACGGTCAGCAAGCGAATGCGCGAGCTGAGTATTCGGGTAGCGCTCGGTGCCGAGGCGAAGCAGATTCTCGCGTCAGCGCTTGGCCGCATGCTGATCCTGCTTGGGACGGGATCTTTGGTTGGCATTGTGCTCGGCGTAGCGGCTAGCCGACTACTCTCGGCCATCGTCTACCAGGCGTCCGCGCAGGACCCAATCGTGCTCGCTGCGGTTGTATTCACAATGATGCTCACCGGATTGCTTTCGGTCGCCGGTCCCGTGAGACGCGCCCTAAGTATCGATCCGGCAAACCTGCTCCGCGAACAATAGCCGAGGTGTTACGATGAAAAGTCCGAGGCATGGTTAAAGCAGTTCCCGATATTCTGGCGCAAATTATCGAGCAAAAGAAAGCGGAACTGCGGCATCGTTTGCCGGATATCGAGACGCTGGCAGGTCAACTTTCCGCCACCCGCCGCGACTTTCGCGCAGCCCTGCTGGCCCGGCCCATCGCGATCATCGCCGAGATCAAGAAAGCCTCGCCAAGCAAGGGCGTGATCTGCGATCGGTTCGAGCCTGCCTCCATCGCCCGCTCCTATGAAAGAGGCGGTGCAGCAGCTCTTTCGGTGCTCACCGATGACCGCTATTTCCAAGGGAGCTTGGCGGATCTGCAAGCGGCCCGCGCGGCCGTGAAATTGCCCGTGTTGCGCAAGGATTTCACCATCGACGAGTACCACGTGATAGAAGCCGCAGCCCATGGCGCCGATGCCATTCTGCTCATAGTGGCAGCTCTGGATCTACACCGGCTCCGGCGCTTTCGCGAACTGGCGACGGAGTATCGAATGGCGGCCTTGGTGGAAGTCCACGATGCGGAAGAATTGCAACTCGCGCTCGATTCCGGGGCCGCCGTCGTCGGTGTGAACAACCGCAATCTTCACACCTTCGAGGTCACCCTCGATACCGCTCTCAGGCTTGCCGAGCGGATCCCGAAGGAAGTAATCAAGATCGCTGAAAGCGGCATCGACTCGGTCGGCAACGTGCTTCAGTTGCAGGCCGCCGGATATCGAGGCTTCCTGGTGGGCGAACACCTGATGCGGTCGGGCGACCCCGAACAGGCATTGCGGGAATTGCTGCCATGATGGTGAAAATCTGCGGCATCACGAATCGCGACGACGCGCTGGCTGCGGCGGAGTATGGCGCTACCGCGATCGGCCTGAACTTCTATCGAGAGAGTCCGCGCTACATTTCTCCAACCGGCGCTGCCACCATCGCCGCTATGCTTCCTATCAAAATCCTCAAGGTGGGTATCTTTGTGGACGAGCCTCCTGATTCCGTTACCAAGACCGCCATTCGCGTCGGATTGGACGTGGCCCAGTTGCATGGCGGCGCACACTGCTCCAGCTTGCCAGTATGGAGGGCGTTGCCGATTTGCGAGGCGAGGATGAGGGTGTACTCGTTCAAAGATGAACTTTTCGACGCGTTGTTGCTGGACACTCCCTCGGCTACCTTGCATGGCGGCACCGGCCAAACGTTTCGCTGGACCCTGGCCCGCGAAGTGGCGGAGCGTACCCGCACGAAGATCATCATCGCCGGGGGTCTCGACGAATCCAACGTCCAGACCGCACTCGCAGAAGCCCAGCCCTGGGGCGTCGATATATGTTCACGAATTGAGATCGAGCCGGGGCGGAAAGATCGTCAGAAAATGAAGAAGTTCATCCAGGCTGCCCTGGCATTTAAATTATGACAACCTCGCATCCCGACGCCACCGGCCACTTCGGACCGTACGGCGGCCGCTTCGTTCCCGAAGTGCTGATGGCACCCCTTGAAGAGCTGGAGCACGCTTACGCCGAAGCCCGAGTGGCCCCTGAATTTCAAAACGAACTGCGCGACCTGCTCGCCAACTACGCTGGCCGTCCCACTCCGCTCTACCATGCAAAGCGCCTGACTGAAACCCTTGGCGGCGCGAAAATTTACATCAAGCGCGAGGATCTGCTGCACACTGGAGCGCACAAGATTAACAACGCGCTGGGCCAAGCGCTGCTCGCGCGGCGCATGGGCAAGAAGCGCATCGTAGCTGAAACGGGAGCAGGCCAGCATGGGGTGGCCACTGCGACCGTGTGCGCGCTGTTTGGGCTTGAATGCATCGTCTACATGGGTTCCGACGACATGGAGCGGCAGAAGCTCAACGTCTTCCGCATGCGCTTGCTAGGAGCCACGGTGACGGGAGTCAACAGCGGCAGCCGGACGCTGAAAGACGCGATCACGGAGGCGATGCGCGGGGTGGACGTCGATGCCGCCGGCGAGTTCATCTACATGGCCTCGCTCCTCATCCACATCA
>JANXQZ010000262.1 GCA_025353235.1 Bryobacterales bacterium | reverse complement strand
CCCTGCTCCGGCGCGGTACCGCAAGTCACGCCAGCCCAATGCAGCGTGTTGGTTTGAAGGGCCCGAGAATAATATTTCCGATCAGCGGCTTTTCCGCTCAACCGGGTTCCGGCGATGAAATAGCGATCTTTGCCGTCGATGATCGAACCCGCGCGCGAATCTAGATTCGATCCGACAAATAGGGCGGGATTTACATCGTTCACGGAAGCGCTGAACGACGGCCCTTCGCTGACGCGATAGGTACACGGTCCGGCTACCGGCGAGCCGTCCGGGTTGACGGCGCTTACGTGAATAATCGCCTGTGTCGCTGTCGCGCTCTTTACGTCGATCGTGACAGTCTGGGCGGAAAGAAATGCAAGGGCGAAAAAGAATACCAATGCTCGCATTTTACCAAGCTCCTAGCGCGGCTCTTCGCCACGTGTTAGCGCTCACGCAGAGGTAGTAGAAAGATCCATCGGTGGCCCAGTTGCCCGGCGAGCAAGCCGAAGCGGCTGCAGGAGGCGCCCCGACACGCAGGCTGACCACGGCAGGATCGGCAGCGATGATGGTGTGTCCCTGTGTGTCGGTGGTCGTGATCCCGGGACCTGCAAGAATGTCTTTCGAAGCGAGCAAAGCCCGCTCGTCAAGGCCCGTGGGGTCCCAAACATTATTGGTGGCCGACCATGTGAAGATCGGGATAGAATCGGCCGGAAAAGAAGTAATGCCGCTTTGAGCCACGCAGCCCCCTGCGCAGGCGACGCTAAAATTATGGCCTGCGGTGAGGAGACCGGAACTGGAGACGTACACGTATACGAAGCCCGAACCTCCGCCCTGATTTATGGTCGCACCGTTGGTGAATGAATAAGTCAGGCTTCCGAAACGAACGTTGCATGGCGTTGCGGCGGAACAACTTGCACCTACCGTCAGCGTGGTCGCGCTCGTTCTCGTCACATTGAAATCCGACAATTGCGAAGCGGTTGACGCCCCTGATCCCCCGCTTCCCGTTCCGGCGGGACCTTGCGGACCCGTTGGCCCCTGAGGACCCGCCGGGCCTTGCGGACCCTGCGCGCCGCCTGATCCTCCACTCGGGGGAGTGATCGGCTCCCATCGGTTGTTGGTGACGCTCCAGCCCAGGAAGTTGCCGCCCACCGGCGTATTCGCCGCCACGGGGCGCGATTGAAGCTGCGTTACCAGGGTGGAGCCGAGGGCGCCTACAACGTCGCCGCCAATGAAGGTCCAAATAAGATTCGTGCCGTCTGACCCTAGCACTTTCCCAGCGTTGCCAAAGGCGCTGGGCAGAGACCCGCCGCCGCTCTCCGTAGCCCACGCATTGAGGGCCGTGCAGCCGTATAGGTTGACGCCGGAAGGGGCGTCGGTCTTGAAGAACATTTCGCCAACCGCACAGTTAGCGGGTAAAATCGTGCCTGACTTGAAAGGCTTGGTCGCGTTCGCTCCCGAGAAGTCGACACTCTTGCTTTGCGTCCGGAGATCGACCATGGTCTGACCGGAGATAAGCGAGGCTCCTCCGAGACACACGAATAGCCAGTGAGCTTTTTGCATGTGATGGGTTCCTTGATTTATTCGCTGCGGCAAGACTGCACCGAAGCGAACCCACCATCCCATGGACATCCAAGGCCTCAAGCGTCCTTCATGATCGGCGTTAACGCGGAAAACCCCAAAGAATTTAACAGCTTAGGCTTCCCAGAAAGAAGTGAAAAGTAGTCGAAAGTTTCCGTCACCGCAATGTTGGGGACGTGCGAGATCGCGAGTTGAACGTGTTCAAAATAAATGTTGACAGGTCGCGTTCCGAAGCCCATACTGAATCTTGAACGTGTTCAAAAATGCCTACCACGAAAACGACACCCAAAGCGGAAGAGACCGGCTTCAGAATTCTAGACTCCGCCCTCGAGCTCTTCCGGCAGGAAGGTTTCGACACCGCCACGATGCGCGACATCGCTAAGAGAGCTGGAGTCGCCACCGGTGCGGCGTACTACTATTACCCGTCTAAAGACGCCATCGTTATGGACTTCTACCAGCGCGCTTGCGCGGAGATGCAGCCCAAACTCGAGGCCGCCTTGGAACAAGCCGTGGGTCTAGAGACCCGACTGCGAGAGCTGATTCAAGTGAAGCTCATCCACTTCGCGCCGAATCGAGGCGTGCTGCGCGCCCTGTTGCGGAACGGTGCAGATCCAAAGCATCCTCTGTCGCCTTTTAGTTCGGAAACTAAGGAGATCAGAGACATCGACATCTCCTGGTTTCGCCGGATTCTGGTGGATTGCGGCATGCGGATCCCGCATGACTTGGAGCCTCACCTTCCAGGCGTGCTCTGGTTCTTTCAGATGGGCGTGATCTTTTTTTGGGTGATCGACGAATCGCCAGATCAAGCCAGAACCACGCGCTTGCTGGACTTGGCTGCGAAGAGCGTGGCCACGCTGATCAGACTGTCGGCGCTGCCATTCATGCGGCCCTTGCGGAAGGCCGCTGTGCAATTGATCGAAGTGGTGAAAGGAACCGAGCTGTGAGCACAATCGCTCGCGGGATCGTTGGAATATTGCTAGCGGGCGTTCTTGCTGGGGCTAGCTACGAACTACTTCGTTCCGGCATTTACGGCTGGACGGTTTTCATCATCGTGCCTGTGCTCCTTGGGGGGCTCGCATCGTGGGTGTTTCGTCCAGCCACTGGGACGCGAGCCGCGAATTTGGGTGCCTTGGCAGTGATCGCCGCGCTTTGTTCGGTTTTGCTCGTCAAGTGGGAAGGGCTCATCTGCATCGCCATGGCGTTGCCGCTAGCTCTGCCGCTCGGCGCCTTTGGAGGCTGGCTGGCGTACGAGGCAGGCCGCAGGCGGCTGGAAGCGCAGGGGGTAGCAATGTTGTTGCTGTTCTCGCCCGCGAGCCTATTTTGGGACGCCAAGGCCGTCCCGCCCGTCTTTGAAGTGCGTAGCGCGATTGAGATTGCGGCGACACCCGAACAAGTCTGGAAGCACGTAGTGAGCTTTTCGGAGTTGCCAGAGCCGCAGGACTGGTTTTTTCGCGCTGGACTGGCCTATCCCAAACGCGCCCGCATTGAGGGCTCGGGACCTGGCGCAATCCGATATTGCGAATTCTCCACAGGCCCCTTTGTAGAGCCGATCGAAGTCTGGGACCAGCCGCGCCTGCTGCGGTTCCGCGTCACTGAGAATCCACCTCCAATGCATGAATGGAGCCCGTATGCTCGGGTGCTGCCAAAACATCTCCACGGGTACATGGTGTCCAAGCACGGGCAGTTCAAACTCACGCGATTGCCGAATAACCATACGCTGCTGGAAGGGACCACCTGGTATCAGCACGGCCTGTGGCCTGCGCACTACTGGCGCTTATGGTCAGACGCGATTATTCATCGCATTCATTTGCGGGTGCTGACACATATCCAGATGTTAGCGGAGAAGGACGCTGGGGAGATGCCCGAATGATCAACGGACCTCCATGCCAACCCATTTCCTGAAATTTCCCTGGAACATCCGCCAAACATCGCGCCGGATCTGATCTGCCGTAAGCGGCCACCCATCCCGCTGGAGCGCCTCGTAATTATCCATCAGAACGGCGGCAATCGCCCTTCTCGAGTGGGCCCACTTATAAATGATCTGCTCTAAAATGCGAGCATCGGAATGCTGCGGAATGAAACTGCTTCCGAGCAACTCTACGCGCTCCATCGTGATCTCCGAAACAATGGATGGATTATTCAAGAACCACCAGCAGCCAAATGGCATGAGGTTCGCGAATTTGCGGGCTGCGACGCACAGCTCATGCTGATTTTCGCGGGAAAGCAGGCTCACCAGGAACCGGTTGTCGGGAAAGTCGCGGCAGAGCCTTTCCACGGAACTGAGATCGGCGTGGCCCAAGCTGTCTCCCGCGTCTCGCAGCGCTGGGTTCACCCTCTTATGCACGCCAATCATCAGCGAGACGGATAGATTGTGGGCACGGCAAGTGGGAAGAATCACCTCCGACAGCATCCGAACGCGCAGCGAATCCTCGGGGTAACGCAACTCCGGCGGCTGCGAAGCGGCCATGTAGAGCGGCTTCATACGCTCGATCCAAGCATCCAGGAACTTCCGGATTCCGGCCACGGTTTTCGCATCGAGATCGAGTGAGACGTCAAACCCTCGGCCTGCGACCAGTGGCAGCGCCTTTTCCCAATCGTTCAACAGCGGATCCATCCGCAGCACCGCATGAAACTTGGGATGCGGCGGCAGGTTCCGGTCCCAGTAAGCGACCTCGCCAGGATCGAAAATGTCGTTCGTCATCACGATTTCGGAGACGTTGGCGATCGCCATCACGCGCTCGATGTGTTGTTCGGCATCCTGCGAGGCAAAGAACTCGCGAGCTTCCGTAAGGTCCGCCGGGGCAGGATTCAGACCGAGAGATGTCAGTACGCCGACAACCCCGCGCGTCGCTTCCGATAGCGGCGTATTTTCAACGAACAGCGTGCGCCAGATCAGGTCGGCTTGTTCGCGCTTGCCTAAGGCCCAGAAGGCTAGCGGCTTGATGCTGGAAGAGCGGAAAAGTTCGGCGACCAGATAGTGGTAATTGACGAGTTCGTCGATGCCCCACAGGGAAAGCTCGCGAAAGCTGGGCGGATAGAGATGAGTATGAATGTCGAGGACGGGGGTGCTAGCTACGATGTCGGTGACCGTCTGACGGAGATTTTCTATCTGATTTTGGGGCATCTCGCTGTACCGTACCGTTTCCTGGAACTTAATGTCAATCGGGCGGGCACGGACGGAGCGGCTGGGTTCGTGTTGCAATTTTGTCGCGCCTCGACTACTCTTGAAATAATCTGAACTTGATCGTTGCGGGGGAGTAGATATGCGAACTAAGTTGTTTGCTGTTGGACTGACGTTGATTTGTCTGGGCCTGCCAGCCTTTGCCCAGACCTTTGGCGATATATCCGGCGAGGTGCGCGATCCGAGCGGGGCAGGCATTGCCGCTGTCCAAGTAACAATCACCAACATAGCCACCAACGCGGTCAGGACGGCGGTGACCAACGAAAGCGGCAGATACGAGATTCCCGCGCTCGTTCCCGGCTTGTACAACGTGAAGGTGGAAAAGACCGGATTCAAAACGGTCACGCGCACGAACGTTGAGATCCAGGTTCAGCAGAGCGCGCGCATCGACGTGGACCTACCGCTCGGCTCGGTAAGCGAGTCGGTGGAAGTCTCGGGAGCCGCACAAATGCTCTCCACGGAAGATGCGACTGTGGGCACCGTCATCGACAACAAGCGCATCGTGGAGTTGCCGCTCAATGGACGGAACTATCTGCAACTCGCCTCGCTTGCGCCTAACGTCAGTTACGGATTTGGAAGTTCGGGCCAAGCGGATGGCCGACAGGGAGGCTCACGCGCCAATCAGAACATCTCCGTTGCCGGTGCCCGGAGTGAGTTCAACTACTTCACGCTAGATGGGGTGGATAACACGGACCCCAACTTCAATACTTATATAATTCAGCCCTCGATTGACGCAGTGCAGGAATTCAAGGTGCAGACGGGCATTTACCCCGCTGAATTCGGCCACGAGTCGACGCAGATCAACGTTTCCACGAAGCCTGGAACCAACGAATTTCATGGAACGCTCTTCGAGTTTTTGCGGAATGACTATTTCGATGCTGCCAACTATTCATTCACGTCGAAACGAACGGTGAAAGATCCGTTCAAGTGGAACCAGTACGGCGGCACTCTGGGTGGCCCAGTGTGGATCCCGAAAGTCTGGAACGGCAAGAACCGATTATTCTTTCTGGGCAACTATGAATCGTTCCGCCAGCGGCAAAGTGCGCAGAATACCTACAATCTGCCTTCGGCTGCCATGCGTACAGGAGACTTCTCGGAACTGCTCAGCCGAGGGATCACTATCTTCGACCCAGCCACTCGTGTGATTGGGTCGGACGGTAAGATCACCGCTACGGCGTTCCCAGGCAACATCATTCCTGCCTCACGGATATCGCCTTTCTCGAAGAAGTTTCTCGAATTTTATCCCACTCCCAATCTGCCAAACGCCACTCTGGTCAGGGATTATCAGCAGTCACAATCGTCGCCGCGCGATAAAGATTTTTTCATTCTTCGCATGGACTTCACCGAATCCTCCAGATCGCAATGGTTCGGCAGGTATAGCTGGGATGACGAGCAACAGTTGAGCCAAGGCCTTAAACTGAACGGCGCGAAAGTAGTTACCAACGTGGAGCAGTATATGGGCTCCAACATCCGCGTATTCAGCCCCACCATCGTGAACGAGTTCCGCTTCGGCTACTCGCGGTTCTTCAATTCCGCTGGACGCGAACTGGCGTTCGTTCGTGACGTAGTCAAGGAACTCGCCATACCCGGCCTGAATTCAAGCGACCCAGTAGCCTTTGGCATCCCGGCCGTGGGCTTCACCCGGTACGACGGGTTCGGAGACAATTCCGATGGACCCTTCGCCAACAACAATAACTCCCTCCAGTTTGTCGATAACGTTACCTGGCTTCGAGGTAAGCACTCTTTCCGGTTAGGCGGCGAAATCCGTCGCGACCAATTCAACCAGGTAGGCAATCAATTCGGACGCGGATCGTTCATCTTCGACATCAATGCGACACGTAATCCAGCCAGTCCATCGAACACCGGCGACGATTTCGCCGACTTCATCCTAGGGCAAGTGAAGCGTGCCGAGGCGGCGGTTTCCATCGCCAGCGCCCAATTCCGCGCTACGAGCTTTTCCGCTTATGGCGACGATGTTTGGAAGATCACGCCCAAATTCACGCTTAACGTTGGGTTACGTTATGAGAATACGCCTCCGTGGGAAGACCAGACAGGTCGTCTCATAACGGTAGGAATTCCTGCGATGCTGGGTGTCCCCCAAGTTGCCGATCCTACCCTCCACCCGTATCTGGAGCGTCAGGGAACTGGCAATTTCTACGATGGGTTGAACGTGGTTTGGCCTCAGATCCAGACTCGGCGCGATGGCAAGCTCGGCAATCGACTCGTGAAGACGGACAATTTGGACTTCGCTCCGAGGATCGGCATGACGTGGAGTCCCAATCCGAAGTGGGTGGTCCGCACTGGAACAGGCGTGTTCTACTCGCAAGACACAGGCAATCCACGCTTTGACATGGCGCGGAATCTGGCCGGGCGCACCCGCTTTGAATCCATCGATCCGGTTCTGTACACTTTCGACAATGCTTTCGCTAGCTTGGCCGGCGCGAAGGCGACCGTGACAACTCCTTACGCCTTCGCAAATCTCTATAATCGAAAGACTCCCCGAACGCTTTCGTATCTCTTGAACATTCAGCGGGAGCTGCCTGGAAATGTTTTATTCGAAGTGGGGTACTTGGGCTCGATCAGCCGTCATCTGGAATCGCTCCGGGCAGTGAACGAGGCGCTTCCGGGAACTACGCCTATTGCCCAGCGAACTCCGTTCCCTGAATTCGGACGCATTCAGCTGGTGGACTCGAGCGCCAATGGAAACTACAACGCGCTGGCAGCCAAGGTGACTAAGCGATACAGTTCCGGGCTGACCTATTTGCTGGCTTACACGTGGTCCAAATCGATTGACGACGCTAGCGGTATTCGAGTACACAATGGCGACACGCTGTTTCCGCAGAACAGCTATTGCCTTGAATGCGAACGCGGGCTTTCGATTTTCAACACGGCGTCGCGGTTCGTAAGCTCGGTTCTCTACGACATACCGGTAGGACACGGTCGGCGTTACGATATTTCAAATCGAGCGCTGGACGCGGTTGCGGGCGGCTGGCAGCTTGGGTCCATTCTGACGTATCAATCGGGATTCCCCTTGACCATCAGTGCAAATTCTCGCGATTCCTCGAATATCGGTGCCGGATTCGATCGTCCGAACGCCACGGGAGTGGATCCGGTGCTGCCGCGGGGCCAGCAGACGACGGAATACTTCTTTAACAAGGCTGCGTTTTCTCAGCAGGTCTTTGGGACATTTGGCAACGTCGGGCGCGATACGCTGATCGGCCCGCGTACCCTTAATTTGGACGCCTCGCTGATCAAAGATTTCAAGGTCACCGAGACGAAGCTGCTGCAGTTCCGATGGGAGATGTTCAATGCACTGAATCATCCCAACTGGGGCGATCCAAATACCAATTATTATGCGCCCCCGACGAGCTTTGGATCCATCACGAGCACCCGGACATCTATGCGGCAAATGCAGTTCGCTCTGAAGATTGTCTTTTAGTTTGCATCTCGACGTTCGCTTCGCGCGTAGTAACGTTGGTGAGACTTAGCGTCTTCGTTCTGCCGATTGGCATCTTGGGCATGCTGACGTGCTGCCTTGCCCAAAATGAGCCGCGAATTCGGGTGGACGTTCGTTTAGTAAACGTCGCATTCACGGTTCGTGACGCAGGTAACAGGCTTGTCACGGATCTGACCAAGGACGATTTCGAAGCGGTCGATGATGGGGCTCTTCAGACTATCTCCTATTTCGCCCACAGTGCCGATCTGCCTTTGACGCTCGGCTTGGTAGTGGACGTG
>JANXQZ010000236.1 GCA_025353235.1 Bryobacterales bacterium | reverse complement strand
GATCACCACATTCGACTGAATATGCGTCGTGGTCCGCAGACATACCCGCCCCGGCAAATTCGCCTTCAACGCGCCATCCACGATGTCCGCCCGAGGATATTGCGTTGCGATAATCAGATGGATCCCAGCTGCGCGAGCCTTCGCTCCCAAGCGCCGGATGCGCTCTTCAATCTCCTTGCGCTCCCGCCGACTCGCCACCAAATCCGCATACTCGTCGCAAACGCAAAGAATGCGCGGCTTCACAGCGCCGCCTTGCAAAACGTACTCGCCGAGGTCGCTCACACGCAGCCGTTCGAACAACCGGTAGCGATCCTCCATCTCCAAAATCAAGCGATCCAACAAATCCGCAGCTGAGTGCTCCGGCGGGTAAATCAGCGACCCCGCATCCCACAGGTAAGGCGAATTTTTCAGATCGCCGAAGGCCTGCCGCTTGGGATCGATCAGCGCCAGCCGCAGAGTCTTCGGCGCATTCACGCACATCATTCCGGCAATGGCGGATCGTAGCCATTCGGTCTTGCCGCTCCCCGAAGTTCCCGCCACCAGCAGATGAGGCGTTTGCGCCAAATCGGTGAATTGGAGTTTGCCGAACAGGTCGACGCCCAGCGGCAGTTTTGACCGTCCGCTAGGCTCGTCATGGGCGGGCAACTGCGACTTCACAGAAGCGAATGAAACCTGCTGCCGATCGGGGCGCTGGACATCGATCACCAGCTTGCCGCCAGCTTTCTGGATCATCGGAGCGTGCTGCAACCCGAGCCGGATTTGCAGATCCTCCGCCTTGTTCACGATAGACGCTACCTTCACACCCTGGCCAGGCATGATGGTATAGCGGAGAAATGTGGGACCCACAATCGGGCTGCCGCGCAGTTCCACCACCGGGCCGTACTGCTCCAGCGCCCGCACCAGCCTATGGCCAAGTTCATCATGTTCCAACTGCAGCGGTGGCGGCGTCAGCAGATAATCGGTATTCCCCTGCGCCTGACCGGGAAGCACGCCAGCCATCCGTCCGATCAGAGCCTTCAGGTCGCGTTCGGCCGCATCCAGAACCACGCCTTCAAAAAAGCGTTCCTCTCGGTTGGGTAGGAAGCTGACCACGGCCAATGCGCCGCCGGCTCCAGGTTCAATCAAGTCGCCCGCCCGCAGCATCATGTGGTAGAGGCACGCTTGCGCCAGATCCGCTTCCGGGTTTGTCCGCCCGAGCTTGTATTCCACTACGCACCAATTGCCCGTTCGGGGATTGCGCCAGACCGCGTCGGGGATACCGTTAATCTGCACGGGCCTGGACCACTCCGGCTCCCGCAGAGTCCAAGTAATGGGCTGCTCAGTCAGGCAGAGCTTTTCGTCTCCGGTCCAGCGCTGGGCGGTACGATCGAACTTGATCGTCTTGTCCCGATACGAGCTCTCCAGCAATCCGCCGATCCAGTCGCTCATATGTTGGGTGGCTCGCCACAGGCTCAGCAGCTCCGGGCCGCGCTCTTGCAAGGATGCTTGATTTTCCGTAATACGCGGGCCTAGCAGTTTGGAGTACACATGTTCGAGAAGCTTGCGCCGATCGGACAAGCTTTCGGGTTCGAGCGCGGCCTGCCAGCGCACTTTTAAATCTGCTCCCAGCAGTTCGGCAAACACGTCGTGAAAGATCCGTCCGAGCAAGGGGCTGGAGGGTTCGCCAGTGCGCGGTATCTGTCCCTCCGCGCCGGCCCGCCGAATCTCGTCCCGGACTTGGGCGATGGTGAGCGACACGGGTTCCATGAAATCAGCTTCCGACCAGGGTCCTAATCGGCTGGAACAAAACCGCACTATTCCCACCAATGACGGCGAACTGCTGCGGATTTTGATGCGCACAATCGGCTACCTCCTGAAGCCCCACTCGTAGTTCCCGCGCAGCCTCTTCCATGCTAGCGATCTTGCGGTCATTTAGAAAGGCCGTCAGTGCTGGGAAAATTTCGGAGCGGCGCGCACCTTGCCCCTTGAGCTGGTCCACTAGATCCGCTAGGGGAGCTGGCAGATGCGACGAGAGCCACTTCTCAACCGTTTTGCGATCCACCGCTTCGCCATTGTGAGAAAGATCGCCGCTGTCGGCATCGGCCAGCAAACCGCGAATGGACTCAAGCGCCGACAGCGCCTCCGGAGATACCGTGACGAGTTCCGCTCGGCGCGTTGTCAGCTCGTCCAAGCGCTGCTGGCTGGCCTTAGCCGTGGATCCGATCCCCAGCCGCGCGTCTCTGAGCAGGATCAAGCGAGGGGTGTACGAGCTGTCCCATTTCTCGCCGAGTTTGCGGAAGCGATTCACCAGCCCGATCCCGGGACGCTGGTTGCAGAGCGCGAAGGCCACCGGACGTCCGGCATGCTCTACGACAAGATCGAAGGACGCTAAGCGTCCGCCGCCTTTCCCGCTGGGCTGCATCCCAAGCATCTGGAAGAGCTGCGGCAAGGCATCCCTCAAAATAAAATCCGACTCCTCCGCTGGGCGAGGACGCCGACGCTCCTCGGATATCCGACTCAGGAACGAGTCAAGCGGCTCGGTCGGCAACAGCGCTCCGTGGGCAGTCTCGTCGTAAATTTCTTTCGCGCGGTGCAGCACCCTGCGTGCTACGCACGATCCGCCCGGTTCAAAGATCGCCTTCAGTCTCTCGACATTAATGGGCCAGAGCCGGTTGGCGTCCTCGGGCCGGACTTCCGCCAATTCCGGTTGCGATTCGAGCCGGGCGGCAATCAAATCCAAGCCCTGCTCCCATGTGAGCGGCTGAAGACCGGCGCGATTGCCCAGCATGCGGTCCTGCTCAGAGCCTCGGATGGCGCTCTTGATCTGATCGATGAACGAGGTCTGAACGCAGCAGATGATGGCGGCGTTGTGCAGCGTATCGTGCAGCGTTGCAACCAATTTGCCCAGCGCGAATATGCTTTCTTTGTCTTCGGCGTGGCGCTGCAAAGATTCCACCTGATCCAGGCAGAACACCAATGGGACGGGCTCGGCAAGCTGCGCGATTTCGCGGACCACTTGATAAGCCCGCTCCTCTTGAAACTCCTCGTCGATGGGCTGGGTGGAGAGTCCGAGCGCGACCAGCGCCGCTTCCGGCAGTTCGTAGCCTCGCAGCCATGCCGCTGAATCGCGCACGTGTGTCCCGCTGATCAGATTTTCAAGCGCGATGGCGAGGTCTCGATGGTAGAGCCTTTCCAGATCGTCGCGGCGGGCTGTCAGGATTCGTTCCAGAGTCGACAGACCCGCACCGTCGCGGCGCATGAGAGCGTCGGCGAGATTGCCGCGAACGAAGCGCCAGATCATGCTCGGGCTGGTCTGCATGCGTAGCGGGATGAAGACGTTGTGCCGGGCTGCGGCGTTCTCGCGATCGAGATGTTGGCGCAAGCGGCTGAGCAGGTGAGTCTTGCCGCTCCCAGGCTCTCCAAAGAGAAGCAGCGATCCGCTCTCGCCCCCAACCCTGACGCGATCGATCAGGCTCACGCATTCCTTCTTGGCGTGCACGTTGATGCGGGGAACGTCGCCTCTTGCGTCGTCGAGCGGACTGCCTACCACGTCCCGCGCGAACGGGTTCGGAATCGACGCGAGCCGGTTACTCGGTTCTGGCGGTGATGGCGACATAGTAGGTTCCGTCCCGGCCGTCGATGAGAGCGTCGCGTTCGTCAGGAGGAAGGCTCTGCGGGAAATCGTGCCGGCTCAAGAATGCGCGTTGCCGTGCGCGCAAATTCAGTGCCGCCTCGTCGAATGCGCGCTTGGAAGTCTGCGGAAATGCAGACCGAAGTTCGCCGATGGACACGGGCGCTGTTCGCGAAGGCTCCATGCGGGCTATGGCTTCGAGCAAGGCGATTTCTAGATCCTGGACTGGCGCTTTTTCAAAACGAACTCCCTCGGCGGTCAGCTTGTCCATGATCGCTTGAATGGCGCGCCGGGCAGCAATTGCGTAGGCGTCCGGACAGCCTTCTCGGCCAAACAGCAGCTTCTCTTTTGCGAAACCGGGGTACTTGTGCAGCTGGTTTTCTCGAATCAACTGCTGAATGGCGGAGGCGATCAGCTTCGCGGGGTGACCCGGAGGCATTAGCTTCTTCACTTGTTTCGCAAGCGCAGGGGGTGGCAAAGCGCACTCCGAAGCAGCCTCCAGC
>JANXQZ010000192.1 GCA_025353235.1 Bryobacterales bacterium | reverse complement strand
GAGCACGCCATGCCCGCTGTAACTTCAACAAGCCTCGAACAGCACCTCGGCCAGAAAGCCGACTACCTGCTGGGCTTTTCCAATCCGAAAATTTCGAAGGATCGTCTGCACTTGCCGGGTCCCGATTTCGTCGACCGAATCTTCGGAATCTCGGACCGCAACAATCGCGTAATCACGAACCTGCATCGGCTTTTCAATCACGGTCGCCTGAGTGGCACTGGCTACGTGTCCATCCTTCCCGTGGATCAAGGCGTGGAGCATTCGGCGGGTGCCAGCTTCGCCAAGAATCCCGAATACTTTGACCCTGAAAATATTATTAAACTGGCCGTGGAAGGAGGGTGCAATGCCGTGGCATCCACTTATGGCGTGCTCGGCATGGTGGCCCGCAAGTACGCCCACAAGATTCCATTTTTGGTGAAGATGAACCATAACGAACTGCTCACGTACCCGAACAAATTCGACCAAATCATGTTCGGCACGGTCAAGGAAGCGTACGATATGGGCGCGGCGGCCGTGGGAGCCACCATATACTTCGGCTCCGACCAGAGCACGCGCCAGATCGTGGAGGTGAGCCAAGCGTTCGCTTATGCGCACGAGCTTGGCATGGCCACGGTCCTATGGTGCTACTTGCGCAACAACGAGTTCAAGAAGGACAAAGACTACCACGTTTCCGCCGACCTTACGGGCCAAGCGAACCACTTGGGTGCGACCATCCAGGCCGATATCATCAAGCAGAAACTGCCCGAGAACAACGGCGGATTCAAGGCGCTCAACACCGGGTCATCGAGTTACGGCAAGCTGGATGAGCGGATCTATACCGAACTCTCAAGCGATCATCCCATCGATCTCTGCCGCTATCAGGTGGCCAACGGATACATGGGCCGCGCCGGGCTGATCAACAGCGGCGGCGCATCGGGAAAGTCCGATTTCGATGAGGCAATTACTACCTCGGTAATCAACAAGCGCGCAGGCGGAACCGGGCTTATCTCAGGCAGGAAAGCGTTCCAACGCCCAATGGCGGAAGGGGCAAGTCTGCTGAATGCGATCCAGGACGTGTACCTGAACCCTGAAGTCACGGTAGCCTAGTGGCCGACCCCAGTATCGTCTTCCTGTTCGACGTGGACAACACGTTGCTCGATCATGACCAGGTGACTGCCGACCTTCGCAACCACCTTGACTTGACCGCCGGACCGGACAAGGCAAGACGATACTGGGAGCTGTTCGAAGCCATCCGAACTGAACTCGGTTACGCCGATTATTTCGGTGCCTTGCAACGCTACCGCATCGAGTATCCCCGCGAAGAGCACCTGCTCGCCGTTTCCTATTTTCTATTGAGCTACCCGTTTGCGAACCGGCTGTTTCCAGGAGCGCTCGATGCCGTGAGGCACGTCCGCCAGTGGGGAACTCCCGTAGTGCTTTCCGATGGCGACGTGGTCTTTCAGCCCCGTAAAGTGTACCGATCCGGCATTTACGAAAGGTTCTCAGGCAACGTTCTCATCTACGTGCACAAAGAGGTTGAACTGGACGACGTGGAAGCTAAGTTTCCCGCTGATCGTTACGTGGTCATCGACGATAAAGTTCGCTTGCTGGATGCGATTAAGAAGGTGTGGGGGGAGCGCGTGACTACCGTGTTCGTGCGCCAGGGACACTATGCTTTGGACGCGCAGGCGATCGCCCAGTACCCCGCAGCAGATATCACGATCGAGCGGATCGGCGATCTGACCAGTCATAAATTCGGCTGCTGACCAGCCCCGGCTCAGGTAGAATCAGTAGCGATGCAATTCCCCAAAATCCACAATGCGATGTGGCCTGGCCTCGTCGGCAAAGGTCCCGATTCCGAGCCCCCCATCGACCTCGACACGATGCTGGACCTCACCTCCAAGGCAGAGGTCAACGGCAAACGTTTCGATGGAGTGGACCTATTTCTCTCCTCTCCCCACACCAGCATTGATGCTACCGACGATGAACTCAAGCATCTGGCCGACAACATCGGAGGGCGCGGGCTAGCGGTAGGTTCGCTGGTCGCGCCCGTCTGGCCACCGACTGGCGGCGGCTCCGCGATGGGCACTCACGAGCAGCGCGCGGCGTTCATCACGCAAGTGCATAAATCCTGCCACATCGCTCAGAAGTTAAACGATTTAGGCGTACGTAAATATGGCATCGTGCGCATTGATTCGGCAAGTGGTGTAGGCGACTGGTCCGCTGATCCGAAAGCAAACAGCACTAGGATCGCCGAGACATTTCGCGAAGCTTGTGACATCGCCGCCGATCATGGAGAGCGCCTCGCCGCCGAGGGCGAGATCTGCTGGGGAGGCATGCATGGATGGCGCAATATGGTGGCGCTGCTAGAGGAAGTGGGGCGTCCGGAAACGCTCGGCTTCCAGGCAGACATGGCCCATACGCTTCTCTACACGCTCGGGTACAATGCGCCGGAAGATGCCATTCTGCCGCAAGGATTCGACTGGAAGGATCAAAATGTTCTGGATGATGCACTGAAGACTTTAACAGCGGCGTTGCGCCCGTGGACCATCGACTTCCATGTCGCGCAAAACGATGCGACGGTGAAAGGCGCGGGCTCGCATGATAAGACAGGCCGCCATTGCTTGCCTAACGATCCAAATGGGAAGCTCGACATCGTGCGCCACGCAGGTTATTGGCTGCGCGACGAGGACGGAAAGCTGACCCACGCATTCAAGCACATTTGCTGGGACGGCTGCATGTTCCCGAACTCGACGATGCTGCGGCAGCAGACCTGGAACGATGTTCTGGCGGTGATGGTGGCCGTTCGCGAGGCCCACGGCTGGAGCGAGGCGCAACACGCATGAGCGCGAAGAAAACTCTGAATGTTGGCATGGTCGGCTACGGGTTCATGGGCCGAACCCATTCGAACGCTTTTGGCCAAGTCAACAAATTCTTCGACACGGCCTATAGCCCCGTCCTTAAGGCAATTTGCGCGCGCGACCGCGCCAAGGCCGAGGCGTTCGCCAGCCAATGGGGCTATGAATCCGTTGAGACCGATTGGCGCAGTCTCGTAAACCGCACAGACATCGACCTGATCGACATTGCCAGCCCAAACGATACGCATGCCGAAATCGCAATCGCAGCCGCTCAAGCCGGCAAGATGGTTTTGTGCGAGAAGCCTCTGGGACGCAGCGCTGCCGAAGCCGAGCGGATGGTCCATGCGGTAGAATCCGCGCGCGTCGCTAACATGGTCTGGTACAACTATCGGCGCGTACCCGCCGTCACGCTTGCCAAGCGGCTGATCGACGAAGGCAAGCTAGGCCGGATCTTTCATTACAGGGCAAAATTTCTACAAGACTGGACAATTTCGAAGGATGTTCCACAAGGGGGCGCCGGGCTGTGGCGACTGGACGTTAAGGTGGCCGGCAGCGGAGTCACGGGCGACCTGCTGGCCCATTGCATCGACACCGCCATGTGGCTGAACGGCAGCATCCACCGTGTTAGCGCGATGACCGAGACGTTCATCAAGGAGCGCCCGCACAATCTCACAGGCAAAGTCGAGGCGGTTGGCATTGATGACGCGAGCGCATTTCTTGCACGCTTCGACAATGGTTCGCTCGGACTGTTTGAAGCAACGCGCTATGCTCGCGGACATAAAGCGCTCTACACGCTGGAGATCAACGGGGAGAATGCTTCCATCGCTTGGGATCTTCACGACCTGCATCGCCTGCAGTATTTCGATCATGCGGATCAGGGCGATTTGCGCGGTTGGCGGTCGATTCATGTCACCGATGGCGATCATCCCTACATGAAGCACTGGTGGGTGCCAGGCTTGCAGATCGGATACGAACACACGTTCATTCATCAGGTCGCGGATTTTTTGAAGGGACTCGAGTCGGGTGAATGGGCCGCTCCGCATTTCCGCGAAGGACTAGCAACGGATTACGTTACCGACGCCGTGCTCAAGTCGGCAAAGGGAGGGAATTGGGAGCAGGTTCAAGGCCCTGCGGCATCGTCAGAAAATTGAGACAGCGCTGCGGTGTCAGCGATTCTCGCGAATCTCCACCAACTTGTAAACTTCCTTGGCTTGTTCCAAAGTTGCCGAGTTCATGCCTGGCAATTTTGCCGTAGCGGTCGCCTCCGCCACGGCCCAGCGCACTGCGTCGGCAAACTCCTTCTTCTTATTTACAGCCCATACATAAGCGGCGGCCATGGCGTCGCCCGCGCCGATAGGCGACACCGCGTCGATCCTCGGCGCAAGCGCCTCGATCATCCGGCTGCCATCGGTTGCAATCGCGCCGCGGCTGCCCAGCGACAAAATCACCGCCTCTGGACCCATCGCCTTGATCCGCGTGGCCGCTTCCATGAAGTGAGCGCGGGTGATCAGAGCCCGGTTCAGCAAGCGCTCGGCTTCCTGTTGATTCGGCTTCACAACAGTTGGCCCCTCCTCAATGCTGCTGGCCAGCGCCTCTCCATCAGTATCGAGCAGGGTCTTCACGTTTTGCCCTTTCGCCAGTCGAATAAGCTTGCAGTAGAAATCTGGCGCGACCCCCGGAGGTATGCTGCCGCAAAGCATCAGCCAAGTGGCTTTCTGCAGACGGCTGGCGACCGCTCGCTCAATCTGTTCGAGTTCTGAATCCTTGATCGGCGGTCCGGCCGCGTTCAACTTGATGGTCAGCCCATACTTGTCGATGATCGTGAAATTCGTACGAATCTCTTGCTGAATGCGTACC
>JANXQZ010000182.1 GCA_025353235.1 Bryobacterales bacterium | reverse complement strand
GATCACCATAAGCATGGGCAACCAGTCTACTAAGATCGAACTGGGCAGGAGCGAGACCGAAGCGATGCAGTCGATCGAACTTAAGGTGGGCGCCAATAGCATCAAGATAGACCAGATGGGGGTCACAATAAAGGGTCTGATGGTTCAGATCAAGGGAGACACTATCACCTCGGTTCAAGGCCAGGCGATGCTGATGCTGAAGGGCGGCATCACGATGATTAACTAGCCGATGACTACCGCTGAGCTGGCTAAGATCGCGAACTTAACGGATGAGGCGCAGGCGCTTGTGCGGGACGATTTGAGTCCATCGAAGTACTTGGCGGCACTTTCGGAGAAGTCGCTCTTCAAGGATGCGATTCAGTTTCTGGCGCATGGAATGCAGGTGCCGACGGCGATCCGTTGGGCGTCCGCCTGCATCAAAGAGTTCCAGGCCCCCGATCCAAAAGCGAAGGGCAAAGAATCGCTCGCGGCTGCGGATAAGTGGCTTGAATCGCCGGACGAGAAGATCCGTTGGGAGGCCAAAAAAGCGGCCGAGGATGCCGAAATGTCTTCGGCAAGCGACTGCGTGGCCATGGCGGTGTTTCTGGGCGGCAAGAGCATTGCCCCGGCAGATGCTCCCGAGATCCCTCCGCCACCATACTCGTCTCAAAAATTGGCGGCAGGGGGTATTTTGATAGCAGCGGTGGCGCATGCTCCAGATAAAGCGACCGATAAGTACCGACGGGCCTTGGAAATGGGCAAAGATATGGTCAAGTCGAGCGGTGCCCCCAAGCAAATTTGAAAAATTGTGTTAACTTCCAAGAATGACAGTCGAACTCAAACCCGAAACCGAACGGCTGTTGTGCGAAGAACTGCGCAGCGGCCATTTCCAAACCGCAGATGACGTTATCATCCATTTCGTGTACGCTTTGCGTGAAAAATTGATGCATGCGCAGCCCGTCAACGCACCCCGCAAGCCGCGCAAGAATCTTGCCGACTTTAAGCGCAAATAAGAGCCAAACCCGATCGTGGCGAAATGGCTCAGGTCGACCCATCCAGATTCCCTTTACGTCAGCGTCTTGACGTTTGGTGAGATTCGCAAAAGAATCGATCTCCTTCCCATAGGCAAGCGCCGTTTTGAACTCGAGCATTGGCTGGAATTCGATTTGCACCAGTGGTTCGAAATGCGGATTCTTGGACTAACGACCAAATTGCGCAACGATGGGGATCGCTGGCCGCCCAGGCTCAAAGCCGCGGAATGCAACTGCCGATTGTAGATGGAATGTTGTTAGCCACTGCCTTGCACCACAATTTAACGCTTGTCACTCGCAACGTGAAAGATTTTGCCGGGTTCAATGTCCCGATCTTCAATCCGTGGGAGGAATAACGGAAGTATGATGGCGTATGGCCGACTTCCAAATCGCTCCAGGATCCCCTCACCCTCTCGGTGCCATCCCTCAACCGGATGGCGTAAACTTCTCCCTATTCTCCGAGGCGGCAACCGATGTCTCGCTGCTCCTCTTCGACAGCGCGGACGCCGTCCAGCCGTTCCAGACCATCCGCTTCGATCCCTTCCTCCACAAGACATTCCATTTCTGGCACGTGTTCGTCAAAAGGATGAAGCCAGGCCTATTCTACGCATTCCGAATCGACGGACCAAACGACCCCGCCAACGGGAATCGCTTCAACTCCAACAAGGTGCTGATTGGACCCTACGCCCGTGGCATCTCAAAGAAGCTTTGGAATCGCGCCGACGCCTGCACTCCCCGAGACAATCTTGCTACCTCAATGCGCTGCGTCGTCATCGACATGTCCGCTTACGACTGGGAAGGCGATCAGCCACTTAAGCATCCGAGCAACGAGTCGATCATCTATGAAATGCACGTCGGCGGATTCACCCGTTCTCCCAGCTCGGGCGTAAAGCATCCGGGCTCATTCACCGCGGTGATTGAGAAGATTCCTCATCTGCAAAGTCTCGGCGTCACCGCAGTCGAACTGCTGCCAGTCTTCGAATTCGATGACACCGACTCGGCGCTGAACCCCTTCGGTCAGCAAATTAATAACTTCTGGGGGTACAGCACGGTAAGTTTCTTCGGTCCGCACTCCAGTTATTGCGTCAACGCGGAAGGAGCCAATCATGCCGACGAGTTTCGCGACATGGTGAAAGCACTTCATAAAGCTGACATCGAAGTGATCCTGGACGTCGTCTTCAATCACACGGACGAAGGCACCCAACTTGGACCTACGTTCTCATTCCGCGGAATCGACAATCGGACCTACTATATCCTCGATCAGGCCAACCGCGCCAATTACTCAAACTACTCCGGCGTTGGAAATACGTTTAACTGCAACCATCCGATTCCGCAGAAATTCATCTTGGATTGCCTGCGCTTTTGGGTCCAGGAAATGCATGTTGACGGCTTCCGCTTCGATGAGGGATCGATCCTCTCGCGCGGAGAAGACGGCACCCCGCTGAAGCATCCGCCCGTAGTCTGGTCGGTGGAACTGGACGATGCCTTGTCCGATACGAAGGTGATCGCAGAGGCGTGGGATGCAGCGGGCCTGTACCAAGTGGGCCATTTTCCAGGGGACCGCTGGTCAGAGTGGAACGGAAAATTCCGGGACGATGTGCGCCGCTTCGTCAAGGGCGATCCTGGGATGCTGGGCGACATCGCGTCTCGCATTGGCGGCAGTTCGGATATTTACGAAGGGCGCGGACAGACTCCCGCGAACAGCATCAATTTCGTCACTTGCCACGATGGGTTCACGCTGAGCGACTTGGTTTCTTATAACGGGAAGCACAATGAACCGAACGGCGAGGGCAACCGCGACGGAATCAATGATAACGTGAGCTGGAATTGTGGAGCGGAAGGACGGACTGGAGATGCTGCGATCGAGACTCTCCGCGCGCGGCAAGTGCGCAACTTCGCGGCGATTCTTCTGCTCTCGCGCGGGGTCCCGATGATGCTCGGAGGCGATGAGATATGGCGCACTCAGCGGGGCAACAACAACGCGTACAATCAGGACAACGATACCAGCTGGTTCGATTGGTCGCTCGTGAAAACGCAAGGCGACACCTTGTCCTTCTTTCAAAAGATGATCGCTTTTCGGAAAGCTCATCCGGCTCTCTCTAGAAATCAATTCTATTCGGGAGGTCCGAACGAGCGGGGGATGAGCGACATCACTTGGCACGGGACTAAGCTGGATAGCCCCGGCTTCGGCGATCCCCAAGCGCGAGCTCTCGCGTTCACCATTGCGGGATTCGGAGGAGAAGCCGACCTGCACGTGATGATGAACATGTTTTGGGAGCCGCTCGAGTTCGAAGTGCCCGTCAATCCGGGGCGAACATGGTCGACGGCCATCGATACGTTCGACCCGAGCACACCCGGGTCCGCCTTTCACGGCGGCACTTTCCATGTGCGGGAGCGGAGCATCGCCGTGTTAGTGGCGAGATAGCAATGGTCAGAATAGTTCTGCTGTGCGCAGGGCCTCAGATGATCGTGCTGCGGACTTTCAGACCGATGGACTCGTGTTGCGAAGAGCCTACGAAGAGCTCCATCCAGGCCTATACCGCTATAACACCAAGTCGGAAATGGATTCGAAGTTTCATCGGCGCTAATCTGAAGCTCGGGCTTTTATCGGCGCTTCGTGCGGTATCGTCAGACGCCCTCCGATTTGGCGCCTTACCTCGATACCTGGGATCCTAGCTTCAAGAACTGGGGAGAATCCGCCAGGGAAATTGACAGGCCTTGGCCTACAGCGCCGCCTGCTCATTACTTCGCACTCACCCGCTACGACGACAATGCATCGGGCCAAGACGTGATCCATCCGGCAGGACGGCAATTTCGAGGAAAACTCTTCCTGCTCATCGACGCGGGCAACAGCTCAGCTACTTTCCAGTTTGCTCAAATCGCACAGCGGAACGGACTGGGAACGCTCGTAGGTCAACCCACGGGGGCAATCTACGAGGCATCAACGGGGGAGCATTTTATCTCTGGAAGAGATGTCGGGATGGCGACGGTCCACTCGCTTCTCGGAAAATCATGAAGTGGCCATCCATAAATTGGAAATGCCGACGCCAGCCCGAAATTAGTAGCGGGGCGTATACTTAAGTAGGAGACACTAAATTGTCAATCGGAAGCTTTTTACGCCTTAGCGCCCACATCCAAATGCTGCCTGTTCTGGAGAGCGGTGAAGAAACTCTCGTAGGCGGACAGGCTGTGATGGAAGGCGTGATGATGCGCGCCCCGCATAGTTACTGTGTTGCCGTGCGCAAGGCAAATGGCGAACTCGTCACGGAACAGTGCGAACTGGCGCGGGTCTCCGAGACTTATCCCATCTTTAAATACCCTGTTCTGCGCGGCTTGGGCATGCTGGGCCAAGCGATGTGGTTGGGACTCAAGGCCCTGCGCTTCTCCGCGAATGCCGCCCTCGAAGGCGCGACTGCCGAAGGCAAACCGAATGAAAAGCCCATGGAAATCTCCTCCTGGATCATGGGCCTCAACCTCGCTTTTTCTCTCGCGTTTTTCATTTTCCTGTATAAATTCGTTCCCCTGTTCCTGGCCACCCAGATTGGCGCTCATGTTCCGGCGCTGCATGGACGTCTGGCTATTAACCTAGTGGATGGCGTCATCAGAATCGCCATCTTTCTCGGTTTCCTCTTCGCTCTTTCGCGGATGAAAGATATCCGCCGCGTCTTTGAATTTCACGGAGCCGAGCACAAAGTAGTGTTTAATTTTGAGTCTGGTAAACCCGTAACGGTCGCGAACGCTCAGGAGTTCGTTACTTGGCACCCCCGCTGTGGAACCAGCTTCCTCATCGTAGTGATGTTGATTTCGTTGCTAGCTTACGCCCTGCTCCCGATCGATGGATTCGTAGGCCGCTTTGCCGCCCGCATCGCTCTTCTGCCCCTCGTGATCGGGGTCAGCTACGAATTAATCCGCTTCGCCGCTAAGCGTCCTGGCAGCCTGATGTCCTTGCTAACCACACCCGGATTATGGCTTCAAAGAGTGACCACCAAACCTCCTTCCGACGAACAGGCCGCTGTCGCCATTCATGCCCTGAATGGTGCGATGGACCTTGAGAAGGCCCAAGGCGGCCAGCTCGTCATTGCCTAATCGAAAATGGAATACGCAGAAAGATTGAACGAACTCGACCGCCGCTTCGAAGCTTTGACCGCGCAAATGGCCGATCCGGCCGTCATCGCCGACTCCGATTTATACCGAAAGACAACCAAGGCCCAAAGCGAGATCTCCGATGTAGTTGGGAAATATCGCGAATACAAGCACGTCAAGCATAACCTGGACGAAGGCAAGGCCATGCTTGCCGAATCCGACCTGGATCTTCGCGAAATGGCGACTGAAGAGGTGGCGCGTCTCGAACCGGAAATCGCCCGAATCGAAGCGGACCTGAAGTTCATGCTGCTGCCCAAAGACCCGCTGGACGAGAAAAACGTGGTGCTGGAAATTCGCGCCGGTACTGGCGGCGATGAAGCCACGCTCTTCGCGGCCGAAGTATTCCGCATGTACTCGCGCTATGCCGAGGGTCGTCGTTGGCGCGTCGAAGTAACTTCCGCAAGCGAGTCGGCCGTCGGCGGGCTCAAGGAAGTGATCGCGCTGGTGAGCGGGGAAAAAGTGTACAGCATGCTCAAGTATGAGAGCGGCGTGCATCGCGTTCAACGAGTGCCTACCACCGAGCAGCAGGGCCGAGTGCATACTTCCGCTATTACCGTGGCGGTCCTCCCAGAAGCCGATGAGGTGGAAATCAAGATCGATCCAAAGGATATTCGGATCGATACGTTCTGTTCTTCCGGTCCGGGCGGCCAGTCAGTGAACACCACGTATTCCGCCGTGCGCCTTACTCATTTGCCCACCGGGACCATCGTGTCTTGCCAGGATGAAAAATCGCAAATCAAGAATCGCGCGAAGGCTGAACGCGTGCTCCGTTCGCGTCTCTACGAAGTGGAGCTAGAGAAACAGCGCGCCGAGATTGGCGCCGAACGCCGCACGCAAGTCGGAACCGGCGATCGCAGCGAGAAGATTCGCACGTATAACTTTCCCCAGAACCGTCTCACAGATCATCGGATAGGGCTGACTCTCCATCAGCTTGACCTCATCATCGAAGGCCACCTTGACCCGGTGATGAACGCCCTCAATACCTACTTCCAAACCGAGAAGCTGAAACACGAAGGCCAGGCCGCCTAGCCTTTCGGCAGTGCTCGATATTCGCACGGCTCTCCAGCAAGGCACCAAGCTGCTGGAGGAGAGCGCGATTTCAGCACCTCGGCTGACTGCTGAAGTGCTTCTCTCCCATGCTTTGAAGCGGGAGCGCTCCTATTTCTACGCCCATCCCGAAGAGGAATTGAGCGGTGTTGCGTGGATTCATTACGGGCGATACCTGCATGAGCGACTGCAGGGGAAGCCGACTCAGTACATCACCGGACGGCAGGAATTTTACGGTCGGGAATTTCTGGTATCACCAGACGTACTGATTCCGCGCCCCGAGACGGAACACCTGGTCGAGGCCGCCATCAAACGCATCAGCCCTGGCAACACTGTTCTGGATGTAGGCACGGGTTCGGGTGCCATCGCAATTTCGCTAGCGCTGGAAACGCAGGCGCGCTTGATCGCTTGCGATCTGTCCTTGCTGGCGATCCAGGTAGCGATCGGCAATGCTGGACGTCTCGGCGCATCGGTGGAATGGCTTGCATCCGATCTCCTTACCGCCATGAGAAGTCGCAGCGTGGATGTGCTGGTCTCCAATCCCCCGTACGTGCCGAGCGTGGACGAAGCCGGCTTGCAGAGAGAAGTCCGCGACTGGGAACCGCACTTGGCGCTCTTCGCAGGTCCTAACGGCATGGACGTGTACGAGCGCCTAATTCAACAGTCGAGCCAAGTGCTCCGACCAGGGGGTTGGCTCCTGCTGGAACTCGGATACAACTCACTGAAGCCCGTACAAGAAATGCTCCTGGACGAGTGGAATGAAATCGAGCTTGTCCACGATTTGGCCGGCTTTCCTAGAGTGTTGGCAGCGCGGCTTATTGGTTGAGGACCGGATTAATTACGTCCGGTCAAGACCTTGGGAACGGACAAATATCCAACAATCTGGTCTTTCTTTACGTCGTTCACAACAATCTCATACGGCTGGCGAGACTTCGACGTCAGGAATTGAAGCGGTTCGTTTACCGTTCTGTCCTTCTTCTCCACGATCTTGTCGTCGGCGGTCAACTCGATCGTATAACGATTCTTCTTGGCATCTGCTTTCTTCAACAGCATCGTTACGTCGCCGACTTTCTGTCCAGTCTTAGACTTTCGAATATTGAACTCGATGTAGTTCCGCTCGCCCAAGGCGCGCAATGCCGATAACTCTTTTCCGTTGGTGGCAATGAGAGTAGCATGGCCATCCACATCACCCGCAGTGCGCTTCAGATCGGCAATGGTCTTCTCCAACTCCGATTTGGTGGATGCCACATCGGTTTTTACGGTGCTTACTTCGGTGCCAACCTCGCTAATCTTGGAAGTCGCCGTGTCCGCCACCTGCTTTACCTCGGAGATCTGAGAGCTTGTCTGCTGTTGAGCCTTCTCTTGGGCGGCCTGCAGTTGAAGCTTGGTCTCTTCCACTTTGCGCAAAGCCTCGCCTTTTGCCTCGCCGACGGCCATGCGCGCTTGACGACGCGCCCCTTCCAATTGATCGCGAAGATTCTCAACGTTCCGCTTACTGGTTTGGGTGGTAACTGCGCTGGCCTCGCGCACCTTGTCGAGTTCCCCCAGAAGCGATGTTTGCGACTTGGCGAGATCCGTCTTTAGATTATTCATTTGCATGAACAGGTAGATGTTGGCGGCCAAGAGGGCGGCAACGGCTCCGAAGAGCAAGGGGATCTTGATGCTTCGTTCCGGGGCGGGTGCAGGCGGCGCGTAAGCGCTCGGAGGATAGGCGCTCGGAGGCGGAGGAGGATTCGGAACGTAGCCTGGAGACGTGCT
>JANXQZ010000383.1 GCA_025353235.1 Bryobacterales bacterium | reverse complement strand
CATCGCCGCCAGCGCGCGGTTCAACGGCGCGATCCCGCTGGAAGTTTCTGGCGGTGTCGCCAGAAAGACAAGGTGGAGTTGCTCGCTCTTTACCGATTCCCCCGAACAGGGAATGCGCGGGAGTTGAACGGCGTTGATGGGTTGAGGTGTACCAGCGACGTCGGAGCGGTGCTCCAAGAGGATGATTTCCACGGACGAGTGGCGTTGCAGAATGCGGATTAACTCCGCCCCGCTGTAGCCTCGGAATCCTGCGATTCCCACTCGAACCCGTTGCGTCATGATTAATTATTCAGCTCTGTGAATAATTATACCAGTCTATGGCGAAGGCAATGCGAAGGTGAACAGGGCAGATTGAGAGGCAATCGCAATGTACTGCCTCCCATCCACGGCGTAAGATATCGGCGAACTCACGATGCGAGCCCCGGTTTGGTAATGCCACAAGTGTCGGCCGGTTCGGGAGTCGAGCGCGATCAGATTTCCGTCGGCGCTAGCGGCGAACAAGACCCCTCCGCCCGTCGCCAGATTCCCAGTTGCCGACGATCCCGTTTGCATTGGAAAACTCCAGCGAAGCTTGCCCGTTGCCGCTTCCAAAGCCCGAATGAAACCAGGCTCGCCGATTTTGGGGTCCACCTCGGCGCCCCCGCCGGTAAATCCCGCGCCGGGCTCAGGCACCTTATCGACACTGGTGTACGTAGCGCAGGTCTCCTTCACCGACACGTAGAAGAGACTGGTTGCGGGGTCATAGGATGGCGCTCCCCAATTTGCGGCTCCGCCCGCATCGGGACAAACATAGTTGCCTTCCGGAGTGGGGTCGGTACCCGGCAGAACCATGGGTCGGCCCTTGTCGTCGAGCCCTTTCGCCCAAGTCTGCTTGGCAAAGGGCTGGCCGGTGATAAACTCGCCCGTGGTTCGATCTAGCACGTAGTAGAACGCATTCCGGTTAGCGGTCACCAGCAATTTGCGCTTCGTGCCGCGAACCGTGGCGTCGATCAGCATGGGAGTCTGCGTGCCATCCCAATCATGGGTGTCATGCGGGGTGAACTGGAACCACCATTTCATCTTTCCGGTGTCCGGGTCCAGCGCTAAAACCGAGCTCGTGTAGAGATTGTCGCCGGCACGCGGTTGGCCGTTGTAATCTGGCCCCGGGTTTCCAGTAGCCCAGAAAAGCGTGTTGGTGTCGGAGTCGAAAGTGCCTGTCATCCAGGTCGGTCCGCCGCCGAATTGCGCGGAATCGCCAGCCCAGGTGGCGCGATTCGGATCGCCGGGCTGCGCGACCGAATAGGTGCGCCACAGGCGCTTTCCCGTGGCTGCGTCGTAAGCGTCTACAAATCCGGTGAGCGCGCACTCACCCGCCGTGATGCCCACGATTATCTTTCCATCAATAGCCAGCGGTGCATGCGTGATGGAGAATCCCTTCTGGTAGTCCTCCACTTCGATATCCCAAATCACGTTGCCGGATTTCGCGTTCAAGGCTACCAGGTGCGCGTCCAGGGTTGCCATGAAGAGCCTGTCGCCGAGGACGGCGAATCCTCGATTCGTCATCACCGTGCAGTGACTAGCGACTTTCGGCAGCGTGCGCGCGTAATGCCAGATCGGACTTCCCGTTCTGGCATCTAACGCGTCCGCGTTGTTCAGCGGACCGGTGACGAACATGAGGCCATCTACAACCAAGGGCATCGTTTCCACTTGCCCGCCACCGAACTGGAAGCTCCACTGAGAGGCGAGCGTGCCGACATTGGCGGGAGTGATGGACGCGAGGGGGCTGTAGTGGGTGCCCGGATAATTGCCCCAGTAGGTGAGCCAATTCTGCGGCTCCGCGCCAGCATTTCTGAGTCGCGAGTAAGTCACGTTGAAGTCCGGAGCAGGACGCCATGGCGCGGGTTGAATCGCAGCCGGATCGAAACGGGTAAGGAATGCAAGCAAATTATCAAGAGCCTCGGCCCCGACAGGGATGGCGGGCATCAGCGACTTGCGGGGGTGCTCCAGGCTCGCGAGGGTATCCTTGCGGAGCAGATGAAGCCGTTCGTGTTCGTCCAAAATCTGGACCGAGAAAGTGTCTTCATGCTTGGCAGCGCCGCGAATTGCGGACCCCTCTCTCGTAGTCGCTTCCACCGTTTCAAAGCCGGAGCGGAGATCGGCGTCGGGATCCAGGATCGCCTTACGAAGACCGGCAAGTTTGGTTTGGCTGGCGATGTTGGTGAGGTCGGGGCCAAGGATCCCGCCACGGCCTCCGAACATATGGCAAGTTGCGCATCGAGAGCCGCCGAAGAAAGCCTCGCGTCCTCGCTCCGGGTCGCCGACGACTGGCTCGGAACCGCTGCCTGCCAAGCCATGCAGGAACAAGACGACAGCGCGAACGTCACTTTCTGGCATCGGAAACGGGGGCATTTGCGTGCCCTTGATTCCCTTGGTGATGTTGAGGGCTAGTTCCTGGTCGGAGCCGCCGTGCCGCCATTGGCCACTCGTGAGGTCGGACCCGCGCCCTCCCTTTCCAGTATCGCCATGGCACGACGAACACAGCTTCACGAAAAGCTGGCGTCCTGCATCGGGCTGAACGTGCTGCGCGCGCGCTGAAATGCAAAACGAACCCATTGCCAGCCAGAGGGTAACGATCTTCATTTGCACCTATGGCACTTCGGCAGTGGAAACGATCTTCGAATCGGTCTGAAACTTGCGGTAGTTGCTAAACTCCGTTTCTTGCTCGAGATTCAGCTTCTTGACTAACGCGAGTCTCGCCGAGGCTTTCACCGTGCCGCGCTTCGGCAGCCAGATCTCGCCGTTGACCCGAGTCTGTTCAAACTCCAGGTGCGATCCCGGCGCCAAGCGGGCGATGAACATGCCAAATGAAATCGTGCCGAGAGTTTCCGCCTCCGCTTTCACCCAGTGATAATCCGCCTTGTCAATCCACAACGTGCCGTGGACCTTCGATAGAAAATCGCGGTGCTTGCCCTGATAGTCCGAGCGCGGTTCAGCACGAAGGACGAACGCGGCCCGTCCGCCCAGACTTTCTTCCCGCAGCAATGTAAAGTCAAATGCATCCGGGATGTCCAGGAGAGCCTCCCGACCCTTGGCGCGGCGGCGTTCCTGATCTTCGATTCTGCGCTGACGCTCCTCGGGCGAGAGTTTTTGAGACTCAGCGATCGCTTTGTCGATATTCGCGTGTTCCTTCCGCTCCTCGTCTGGACTGAGCGGCTTCCCGTCTTTTTCCAGCAAGCGCCGATGCTGTTTGCCGCCGATATATATAACTTCGCGCGAGGTCGTGTGCGTTGATTTAACCGCGCCGTTGCCGTCCATTTCGCGAACTACGTTGTGAACGGTGTATGTGTAATCGCGCGCAAGTTTGGCGTTCCGGTCGTCGACTTGAACGGAGCGCCGCACGATTTCGCGCGGGTCCATTTGGGCCAGGAGGGGGAGCGTGGCGATTAAAATCAGGGTGGAACGGGACATGGGACGAAATCACCGCCTGCCTATATAGTCATATAACATTAGGAGGGGACGGCTACTCAATCGATCACGGACACGACCGCCGGGCGCGAAGCCACTCCGTTAATCGTGAACGTCAACGGATAATCTCCGGCGCCCAATTCGGCAGGAATCATAATGGTCGCTTCATAGACACCCGCCAAATAAGGCGCGAGTACAAGAGAAACTTTCCCTGCGTCTATTCCGCCAACGGTCGCACTCCAGGAACTCTGTCCCGCGCCGATCCCAGTGAGATAGGCGGTAAGAACGCCGCCCAGCTTAGCAGGAGGAATACCCGCGAAGATCGCAGGCATGGACTCGGTGACCCAGAAGTTCGTCTCCGGACCCGTAACTCCGTTCGTCGAGACCGTGAGGCGGTTCGTCCCGATCGCCACCTTCGAGGGCAGATGCAAATTGATCTGAGTGGCCCCGGCGTATTCGATGGGAACGTCTCTCCCATTGATGGCAACGGTTGAGCCGGCGGCGATATTCTCGCCGAAGATCGCGATTTGAGAGTCTGCCGTAACAGGGCGCTGGTCGAAATCGGCTCCGTTGACAACGCCTCGCAGGGCGATGCACGGGAGTGACCCTTCTTCCTTGCCCGCCTGCGTGACGGTAATTCTCTGGCCCCCAAGATCGATGACGGCCGTGCGGCGGTTGCCTGAATTTGGCGCTAGTTGAATGGCAGCGCCGAGCGGCGCGAGCCAGTCCACGCCAGGAGAGACGGCGACGGACACAGGGCAGCTAGGCGCACTCAGCACTACCGCATCCAATTGAAGCGTACCGCCCTCCGAGCGAAAGCAACGGTTCCGCTCGCCAACGCTCAACACGCAAGGGGATGTTCTGGTTAGGACCTCCTGTCGAATCTGAGGCAGGAACGTGTACGCGGCGTTCCCCGGACACTCGGTTGTGCTCGTGGCTTGCGGGGAAAGGTCCGCGTCGCGATGACCGGAGATCACGTTGAGCACCAGGCCGCTGGCGGCATGCAGCCGTTCGCCGGAGGGATCGAGATGCCACTTAACAGCTTGCCACGCCAGCATGTGCTTCAGCGTTTCCAGCATGGGGCTGGGCGGAGCTATATCAACATAAGTGCCTAACAAAGCCACTCCCATCGTGCCTCCATTAACACCCGAGAAATGCGCGCCCTGGACACCGTCGCCACCCGCGCGACCTTCGTAGAGAACGCCGTTCGGATCGACTAGATAGTTGTAGCCAATATCGTTCCAGCCGTTGCCCTGGACGTGGAGCACCCAGATGGAGCGAATCACAGCGGGCCAGTCGGTTGCATCGTTCACTCCATCAGTATGGTGAACAATCAAATGCGTCACGGTGGTGAAGATTGGTGGATCTTTCGCCGGGCACGTCAGCGGCGTGCAACCCCACTGTTCGCGCGAAACGAATGCCGGGGCCGGGGCTGCGAACTCAGGCGAGGAGCCGGGATAAATCATGAGGACTTCGGGATCAGCTACGCCGTCGACCTCGACGTAGCGGTAGCCAGGGCCGAAGTAAACGAGTCCGGAAGCCATGCGGCCTACCTCTATTGGATCTCCATGCGATGCCACCCACCGGGTCCATTCTTGTCCATCTCGCGAAGCACGAACCCGCACGGCAGTTTGCGATGAGTCGCGCCAATAAACGCCCACGGCTTGGCAAGCGGAGGGGATTTGTTGGCGCCAGCCTCGGACTAATTCGCCGTGCGGACGATCGCTGGCGCTCGCGACGGCACAAAGCAGGCAGGCAAAGATGCAACGAGCGGTGATCACAAGGTTAGTATGACGGGCCGTCGGCGCACTCGACAAGCTTGCGCCGCAAGAAACGCCGCTCCGGTTCCGAGCAAGGGCGTTCTAGCGCAGAGCGGAAGCAGGCTGCGGCTTCTTGCCTACGATCCAGGTCGAGCAGCAGGTGGCCGCGAGTCGCTAAGAAAAGATAATAGTGGCGGAGTTTGGGATTCTGCGCGAGTTGATCGAGCGCGCGCAGCGCCTCACCCGGACCATGCACTCTTGCGATTGCTACAGTCCGATTCAACGCAACCACCGGGGAGCCATTTAACTCGAGATACTGATCGTAGAGTTGGAGAATGGTGCGCCAGTCGACCGATTGGGCATTGTCGGCGCGCGCATAGGTTGCCCCAATTGCAGCTTGGACGTGGTATTCAGAAACCTCACGGCCGACCATCGCGCGGTCGAAATGATGGAATCCCAGAGCGATGAGTTGCCCATCCCAGCGACTGCGATCTTGATCTTCCAGCAAAATCAGATCTCCAGACTCGTCTGTGCGCGCCGGCAAACGCGCTGCCTGAAACGCCATCACGGCCACCAGCGCGTGTACCTGTGGGGTGGCAATCGCGGAGCCTGCGATCAGCAGCCCAAGGCGGATTGCCTCAGCGCAAAGATCCGCCCGGGTTAAGTCATCTCCCTCATGCGCCGCGTAGCCTTCGTTGAACACAAAGTACACCACCTCGATCACAGTCTCCAGACGCCGGTTCAAGTCGGCTCCTCTGGGCATTTCAAAAGTCAGTTCCCTCTGTGAGATTTGCCGCTTGGCTCGAACCAGCCTCTGAGCGATGGTTCGCTCGTCCGCCAAGAAAGCCCGCGCTATTTCCCGCACGCTGAAGCCTCCCACGGCCTTCAAACTCAAAGCGACGGCCGCATCGCGCGGAATCTCTGGATGGCAGCACATGAAGATCATGCGCA
>JANXQZ010000151.1 GCA_025353235.1 Bryobacterales bacterium | reverse complement strand
CGCCGAGTTCGTGGCATACACAAGCGGCTTCGTTTTCACGCTCACGTCCCAGGGGTACGCGAAAAGCGAGAACCTCTCGCGCGAGCCTGGAAGCGGGTAGCTCCGAAAGCGGTACCCGTCCACCCGCACGCCCGATTCAGTGGAGTAACCTGAGACGGAGTAAGTGACGAGCTCCGATCCGCCCTGGTTGATGTAATGCTGCCTGTTGTCGGCTACGATTTTAGGAGGCTGGGAAACCACGGTTACCTCGTGCGCAACATGAGCCATCGAACCCCTTAAATCGTTCGAGGCGGCCTCGATCACCAGCAACGCTTTTCCGTCTTTTAAACCCGGCGTGCTTTTAGTTCCTGCGGAAAATTGGTAAGACTCAGGCGCTTCGTTTCGGAAAAAAAGAAAGCGATGGCGCGGGTTCGCAGCCTGGAAGATGGCATGGCGCTCACCCGACTGCTCGAGATACGCATGAACTTCGCTGGCTCCGTGGATATCGGACACCCGGACCTGAATCGGGGTTTGCGATCCAATCACTCCCATGGAACGGTCGAGGTCGATCACGGGTGCCACGGACAGCAACAGCAAGCTCAAGACAAAGGCGATCAGAATCACCAAGAATGCGGGAAGGATATATTTCTTCAAAAGTTCTTCACAGATTTTAAACCAGCCTCAAGCTAACACGCGTTGCATTGGATTACCTTTAACAGTCGATTATGTTAATATCTGGGCCAGTGGAAAGATGGAGGTCCTACACTAATGATGGCAACAATCCGAAGTTTCACCGATAGTATTGCACGCCGCTGGTGCAAAATCGCGCATGCCGACCCGATGTGGCCCGTAGGGGGGAAATATCGCTGTCCGGATTGTCAAAGAGTTTACTCTGTTTCGTGGGAGGCAAAGCCCGTCTCGAAGCGCCGTAAGCAGTCCGCAAGCGGACGGCAGTTGCCCAGAGCTCCATTGACCATTCTGGAAACGATCAACGAAATTGCGCTATCGTGACAAGCCTTACTAAGCCAGGCCCAGCCATTTTGCACAATCTGCGTGAACCGTCGGGAGGGTAAGGGAGGCGCTCGCCTGCAACAATGGAAAGTCGGCGGGACCGATCGCCAATAACTCGTCCATGCCTTCTCCAACGAATAGATACACTGTGTTTCGCCGATACTCTGCATACTTCTCGAACTCTTGCAAGATGTATTGATAGAACACTTCTAAGTCGACATAGGTCCCGAGAGTGTCCGTCTGAGTAGGGATTGGGTTCGATTCCGCTTGATCGGCATAGATGAGCAAGCTGCTGAACGGCTTTACTTTGTTGCGCACTCCGAAGCCAACCACGGTTACCGAAGGTCGCGCGCGGCGGATTGCCTGCACCGTGGCCCATTCCACAAAAGTATTGTTGATCAGCAGAGTACCGTTGCCGCTGAGGAGAGTGGCGCGCGTGAACTCAGCCATGATGGCATCTCGCGCGATGTCGGCTTCCGACGCCGTCACTTTCATGTGCTTCAAGTGCTCGCTGAGTTGGCGCGGTCCGCGAATCTCAGCCGAACCCACCATGCGATTCACCTCAGTCATCAGGCGCTTCCGGTAAGTGTCCAGGCGCGTGTAACTGCAGTGAACCGCTTTGCCAGCGGTGCCCGCCAACCGATCTCCTGCCTCCACCACCCACGCGTCGTAAGGAGCGCTTCCTCCCGCATAGGTTTCAGCGAGGGAGGGCGCGCTCTGGCTGTGCGCTAAACCTGTCAGAAGCAGAGGCACGAAGTCTTCCACGTTTTCGGGCTGCTGAATGGCTACGCGCTTGCCCCGGTTTGCGATGCGCAGCCACATCCGGTCGGGGCCGGTGGGAATATCGGCTGGCGAGATCACCACAACGAGGCGCGGCTTGCCTTTGCGCGCGATCTCCGCGTCCAGCAAAGGATCGATCTTGCCGAACACAGTGGACACCGCTGCGCGCCACTCCGGATAGTGCGGATTGCGGTTTAGAAAATCCACCTGATCGAGAGTGAACTGACGCTTAGGCCAAGTCTTTTCGTTCACGCCCAACTGCGTTTCGGCAGCACGCATGGGCTCGAACAGCCGATCCACTTCGGGCTGCCCAGAACGGTCCAGCAAATCGAAAAGCCGTTCAAAGTAGCGGCGCTCGTTCGGGAACAGCAGATCCCAATCCTTCATCTGATCGAAGCAGAATGCGGAAAAGCTGACCGGCAGGCGGTCAAATAGACCCTTGTCTATGTAGGTTTGGATGGCGGGCGATAGCTTCGGCTGAATGGACGCCATTACAGCAACAATTCCCGCATGGGTCGGCCAGCCATCTCGCCGGACTTCACGCCCAGCAGCGCTGCCGCCGTGGCCGCCACATCCACGTGGTGGACCGGGCGATCCGTCTCGCCCTTGGGCACGCCCGCTCCAAGCGCGAGCATCCACATGTTGCGACAAGACGGGTCGCCGCTGCGGTGATTCAAGAAGCCGTTGGCAGCATTGACGTCGCCATCGCGGCCAAGTTCGGGCAGCACCAGAACGGTAGTCTTGTCTTTGTAGTGCGGGTTGCTTTGAACCTCGTCCCAGAGCATGCCGGTCAGCCGATCAGTCTTGGTGATCGCTTGCAGGTAGAGAGAGTAGGAGCCCCAATGCGCCACGTCCATGTCCCAGAAATTCACCAGCATGAGGCGCGGCGAAAATTCCCGCATTACTTCCCGCGCGATGAAGAAGGTCAACTCGTCGCCCGAGGTCGGCGCTTCCGGCCCGTTGATGTATTCCGTCAACGCGTGGATCAGCGTCTCGCGGATATGTTTATCCAACTGGCGTCCGGCTTTAAAGACGGTCCAGCCGACTCCCTCGTAGCCTTCATTGAGAATGTTTTCAAGCTGGCGAAGAACGTTCTCGCGGCTTGCTAAACCTTGGTCGGTTCGCTTTTTCACGATGTCCTGCGTGGCTTCGAGAAGAAGCTGCTTCGGCAGGATCACGTTCGCTCCATAGGGCTGGCCGAAATCGGATCCGGCACCCCAGCCCATGGTGGAAAAACTCTTGTTCGTCGCGATGGCCCACGCATCGGTCGGCCCCGCTCCCGCTCCTTTTCGATAATATTCGAAGAGCGTGGGGCTGGCTGGCGGCTGAAATCCGAAGTCGTCCACACGCTGCCAGTTGCCCGTGAGAATGCTCGCGGTTGAGTTGAAATGGGACAGCACTCCGGCGTTGACACAGCTCTTGAAGAACTGGCCCCCTGGACGGAGCTCCATTAGTCGCGGGATGTTGTGCAGGCCATCCGGAGCGAACGTTTCCGCATAGCGAACGCCGCCGCCGAAGGTCACGATGATCACTTTATTGGAGCTGGATGCATCCCTGGCCGGCTCGGCACGCAGGTATCCCGGGACCACGCGGTTCGCGATAGAAAGCCCCGCGAGCTTGACGAACTGGCGCTTAGTGAGCGTGAACATCTGTTCGTTCTAAGACCTGAACATCTTTCCACAGGCAAAGGCCATATCCTTGTGGGGCAGGCAATCCTGCCTGCAACCGGCTTTCAGCCGGTTCGGAGCCGCCTGGAAAGGCGGCTGCAGCCAGGATTGGCTGCCCCACAAAGAATGGTAGCGTTGCAGCATGAGGAAGGGAAGAAACCAGGATGTTGTGATCTGGGAGAGCACGCTAATACTCCACAATCTCGCCGCCGGTAATCTTGCGGCGGACGTTCGCTCCTATATCTAGCGGGTGGTCATAACCAGCCTTAATTTCACCCGTTGGAGAATAGTATGGCCCGATATCGCAAGCCATGCTGCCCTTGCCTTCCGCCACGAACTCGATGGAGGTGATCAGCTTGGCCGACTTATATCCATAGCGCTTCGGATCAATCAAACGAAGCGGCGCACCGTGACGATCTTCTAGCGGCTTACCCGCCATCTCCATGGCAAACAACACGCGATTCGAGAGCAAGTCTTCCAGCGTGAAATATTCGTACCACTTATCGGCGCAATCCACGCGCACGGCTTTCGCCGTCTTCTTCGGTTTAACAATGTCGAATAGCGAACCCGCGCGAAAGCCGCCCCAACTCGTCCGGGATGACCAGCACTGAACGCACTTCATCCGTGAACTTTGGGTCTCATGATTCAGTTTCCGCAGATCCGGCAAAGCAATGTTCTGAGGCTTATCGACCAACCCGCTCACCTTCAGTCGATAGGTGCCTTGGTCGATGGGCGACACAGGGCTGTACCACATCAAACGGAACCCGAGTTCGTCGGGAGTATCGCTAGGAAGAAGCAGCCTGGCTTTCGTGTCGGCTTGCAGCGAGGCTACAGATGCCGCTGTAGCGAGGAAGCGGCGGCGATTCATGGTTATTCTATTTTAAGGCAGGCGGAGTCCGCCCCATGCCGGATTTCTCTTGCTCACTCAACTTGGCGTGAACGGCTCTCTCCGCAGCGGCCTGTTCACGCTTGCCAAGCCGGTCATAGACGCGGGCCA
>JANXQZ010000142.1 GCA_025353235.1 Bryobacterales bacterium | reverse complement strand
CAGCGTCCCATCCCAGAGCACCAGCGGATCGCGGCACCCATCGGCCTTCAGGTTCGCTTCGAGTTGCTCTGCTTCTTCCGCTGACAGCGCAGGAATAAGCGCCTGAAATTCCTTATCGACTTTGAGTTTCTCCATTGCATTTTTCTCCTAAGATAGTTTGAATTTCTCCCCAGCGCGAGTGAACTCACCATTCCGTAGCTTGCTGATTTTGGGGGAGAGCCAATCGCTTGCGGGTACTGAACGGCCACGGTCAATAACGATCTTTTCTTCGTCTCTCGCCTACTCTTGGCGACATACTTGCCTATGCTCACCTGGAGGCGAATCCGCTCCGCTGTCGCATCGCCGCCAGGGTCCACTCTGACTCTGCGGATCTTACGGTGCAGGCCAATCGTTTTCTTGCAGTCGCGGCAGTAGTCAGTCTTCGAATCGAGGTAAGTCGCGTGGATCCACTTTAGGCAGGCGGCCAGGTGCGGAGCGTGTCGCGGCTTTCGCGGAGACGACACAATTTGAGGAGCGGCTGGCTCCTGCCAGGAAAACCGCCCCGGGCATTGAAGCGGTAAACGCAGATGTTTGCGAAGTAGGGCTCGCTCCACCCAACCGCCGCCGCTCGCGAGGGTGGCGGCTTTTTACGGCTGCCGCATTGTGGTTGATCTCGCGATATCAGCCAACGCTCCGCAGCCCCGTGAAAGTGAATGTATGTTCTTCGGCGTATACGGCTCGCGCCATCGCTGTGATGGTAGCTGCTATTCCGTCAATCCTTTTCGATGCCGTATCGCGGGCTGGCTTTGCGGGCTTGCAGTTGTCGCCCCCATCGGTCACCAGCGCCAAACAGGAGGCATGCCAATTCAGAATCGGATTGTTCCCGTGCGCCAGGTTGCGGTTCATGTACAACCCGATGAAGTGTTTCGTGGCAGCAGTCAATCCGCCAATGGTCTGCGGGATCTCGACGCAGACGAAGCCTTCCGGGATCAGCAACAGATTTGCAGCCGCCTTGATCCCGCCCCATCTGTCAAAGGTCACTTCCCGGACGTCGAACATCGACGATGCCCAGCGAACCCTGTCGAGGATGCGGTTCATGTCGATCTCGGCACCGGGAGTCGTCTCCAGAAATCCCGCTCGCACCCAACTCGTTAACGGAGCCCGCGTGCGCCGTTCGACATCGAGTATGCGTTCACTCGGCAGCCAGAAGAAGAGCAACACCTTCCACGGTTCGGATTCCGCCAGTGGAGGAAACAGGAGTGCCAGCGCGGCCATGTCCGTGGTCCACGCAAGATCGATCCCGGCAAAGCAGGAGCGTCCAGTCAGTCCCCATTGCGCGATCAGGGACTTCACCTCGTAGGTCGCCCATTCGCGGAGATCCACGCCGCCGCCCCCCTGGCACCACAGCGGCATTTGGATCACCGGAGTTCCTGTCGCCACGCAAGGCACATTAAGATTTAGCCGGACGTAGCCGGCGTACTTTTCTGGCCTCGCAATCGCTTCTTTCATTTCCGCTTCGATTGCGCTGTCCGCCAGAAAGCCACCGTTGTCTTCATGCGACGGATTGGCAGCCACGCGCGCCTCGCGTGATTTCCAATACTCCGGATCGCTCTCGATGCGCTTCGGGTCGGCCTGGTAGATCGCGGCGTAGTAGCTGCCGTCCTCGATGCTGCCGTCCAGCACGTGCTGCGCATATTCGTACTCGGAAAACCACAATGGCGATTCGTGCTCGTCGCCGCTGGTCGTGGTTTGAATCATCAGGGGCTCGCCCTGCTGGATGCCGTTGACGACGGGCGAGCGCGAGATCATGCCCTTCAGCAGCACCGTCCGGACCGTCTCTGCCTTCTTCCGCGTAAAACGATGCAACTCGTCGAACAGCAACAAGCTTGGGCGCTTGCCGTCCTGGACGTCGCCATCGGCGGAAAGAACAGTGTACAAGCCGCCGCCATCGCGTCGAATAATCCGCTTGGTGCTCTCAAGAACTTTTAAGCGCTTTCGAAGTTGCGGATTGCCCTCGACCAAGAGAGCCGCCGCTTTGTAGACGATGCTGGCCTGATCCCTGGCCGACGCTACGCCGTAGGCTTCCGACTGCGGTTCGTCTTCCATCAGCAGGTGATAGAGCGGGAGGCCGCCCAAGAGAAAGCTCTTACCGTTCTGCTTCGCGACTGAAACATAGGAGCGCCGGTACTGCCGCAGGCCGGTGAGTGGATCCACTGCGCCGTAAAGGGCGCGCAGTATCTTCCGCTGCCAAGTCTGCAGCTTGTAGCCCAGCGGTGGATAAAGGACTCGTTCGAAAAACCGCTCGATCTTGCAGGCGCGGCATTGCGGCGTTCCATCCGAGCGTATCTCGCACCAGGTGGCGGCAGCGCAGTAGGCGCACGTCGCTGGCTTGTACTCAACCACAAAGTGCCGCTTCAAGCGGGTCGATAAACTGAGCGCCCTGCCAAGACGCTTGCACGCGGGCGCTGGAGCTGGGCGTCAATCCGAATTCGCGCCGCTGAATGATGATTTGGGCCGACAGTTCCCGGATCGTGCTCAACGTCCGGCGGCCTTCGGTGCTGCGGCTCAAAACGGTGAGCGCATTGCCGGTAATCTGCTGCTGCTTCTCCTTTGCCTTCCTGGTGATCTCGCCTGCCTGTGCGGCCAGGCCTTTGCGCAGGGTGTCGAGCATCGCCAGATCCTCGCAAAGCATCGCGAGCGCGCCAGCATCCACTAATCGCAGAACGCCGGAGCTGGCCAGCTCGCCTACTAAGTCATTCCACTCTTTTCGTGCACCCGCGCTCATAGCCTTCGGGCGCTTGGGGACCCCGGGCGCGAACTGCGGCTCATTGGCCGGCAGCGGGCGGCGCGACGGATTTCCGTTGATCATTCTGATCCTGGTGGGAGTCGGCAACGTTCCTCGCACGCCCATATTAGTTGCTCTCTTTGTGGAGTGTTTCGAGCGCTTCTTCCTGGATCGCGTCCTCTGCTTCCATTCGGCGACCATGCTTCACGTGTTCAAAGGTCGCGCCGGAGCCGTCCAGCGTGGCTTGCTTGCCCGTGAGGTTCTGCCAGCGCATGACGATGACGTCCATAAACTTCGGATCAAGCTCGATGCCGAGACAAATGCGTCCGGTGAGTTCCGCGGCCGACAACGAGGTTCCGCTTCCGAGGAAGCCGTCGTATACCAACCCTCCGGGTTCGGTGTGGTTTAGGATCGGCTTGCGCATCAGCTCGACCGGCTTTTGCGTCGGGTGATCGCATTTTTCCTCCTCGGAGCCGCCCATGATGAACTTAGGCGATTCCGCATCCCAAATCGTCGAATTTTCGCCTGCCTTGCCGAACCACGGAGCATTCTTCTTGCGCACGTACCAGCACGGCTCGTGTTGAAACCAGTAGTGAGTCCTCGTGAGGACGGTTCTGCCCTTGTTCCAGATGATCTGCTGGTGATACAGGAAGCCGATCCTGAGCAGCCCGTCGAGGACTTCGCGGGTGAAAATCGATGCATGCCAAACGTAAGCGACTTCGAGGCTTGGCACCAAAGCAAAGGCGTCGGACCAGTCGGCGCGCGTGTCGCCGGAGATGCCGGTTTCGCGATGGCCCTCCGTGCGCTTCTTCATGTAGCTGGGCTCGGCTGGTCCATGGCCGTTCAGTCCAGCCCGGTCGCGCCATTCGGAGTCTAACGAGATGCCGTAGGGCGGATCGGTGATCATCAACGACGGCTTGCGCCCGCCCAGCAGCCGCGCCACGCTGTCGGCATCGGTTGAGTCCGAACACAGGGCGCGATGCGGGCCAAGCAGCCACAGATCCCCAAGCCGCGATACGGGCGCAACTGGCACGGGCGGGACTTCGTCCTCCGCTTCGTTCGGATGATCGATCAGCGCGGATATCTCGCGCGAACCGAAGCCGGTCAGGCCGAGATCGAAATCGAGCGATTTCAACTCCAGCAACTCCGCGCTCAGCAGCTCTTCAATCCAATCCGATTCCTCGTGGGTCCGGTTGTCGGCGATTCGCAGCGCCTTGATCTGCGCCGGCGATAAATCCGCCGCCACGTGCACGGGGACTTCTTTCAAGTGGAGCGATTGCGCCCCGGCTAAACGCAAGTGCCCGATCACAACCACGTCGTCGGGGTCGCATACGATCGGCTGCCGGAAGCCAAACTCCCGGATCGAATTCGCGATCTTTTCTACGGCGCTTTTGGTCCATTTCCGGGCATTTTTCGCATACGGGCGGGGACGCTCGATGGGCCACATCTCGACCGCGAGCCCGGCCATAGGCCCTTTGTTTTTAGCATTTTCAGCTTGCATTGACAGTATCCTCCCTGATCAGTCTTCGGCAACGTCAAGAGCATGGATTTTGGGTCCAAGTCTCTACGCACCAGCGACATAGCCTTGAATCCTGGAATTTTCTTGAAACTCGCGAATTTTTTCGTGTTACCAGCGACTGGTAATCCGGCTTACACTCTAAGTATTCGACCGGCCCTACCGGTCGCTCCCATACTTCCCCTTTGTTTGTCGTTGTGTTGGTTGTTAGGCGCTGTTTCAACCCGATTTCAGATCCTCAGGCCCCAATAGGCCTTCAAGCGCCTGATCCCAGGAAAGCGATGGGG
>JANXQZ010000105.1 GCA_025353235.1 Bryobacterales bacterium | reverse complement strand
CCGCAAATCGCGGGATAGACAACGTGCGATTTCAGCAATAGTGAAACAGTTGCTCCTGCGGCGGGTCAAATATTCGGGCGGCGAATGAAGCTGCCAAAGGGGGAATATGTTTAAAAGCGGTATCAAGACCCTGGCATTTTCGTTGCTGTTTGGGTCGCTGGCAGTTACCGTACCGGCGGTAGCGGGCGGACGAGGCGGGCAGTCAGCAGCCCAGTCCAGTCCAGATAACACTAAGACTAACAAGCGTGATCGGGCCGCATCGGAGCCGACTGCGGACCAACAGAAAGAAAACACGTCGGACCGCGAAATAGCACGGAAGATTCGGCGCTCTGTTGTGAGTGACAAGTCTCTCTCAACCTATGGGCATAACGTCAAGATTATTGCTCAGCATGGATCGGTAACTCTCAAAGGCCCGGTTCATTCCGAGGACGAAAAAAAGACAATCGAGGCGAAGGCAATGGAAGTTGCCGGTAAAGACAACGTGAAAAGCGAGATCACTGTAAAGGGTGACGCTCAGGCAGATCGCGCAAAATAACAAAGGAAATAGGAGATTATTATGGCAGGAAAAAACACAGCAGCTTTTGGAATTTACAAAACCAGTGCCGATGCTGAACGCGCGGTCGATTCATTGGTAGCCGCGGGATTCTCGAACTCGGATATTTCCGTACTGATGCCGGACAGCAAGAGTTCGAAGGAGTTCGCGCACGAGAAGAACACGAAAGCGCCGGAAGGCACCACCACCGGCGTACTGTCTGGCGGGGCTATCGGCGGGACCTTGGGATTGCTTGCCGGTATCGGTGCGCTTGCTATTCCTGGGGTTGGTCCGTTTATCGCAGCCGGCCCGATCATGGGCGCGTTAGCGGGACTGGGTGTGGGCGGAACGGTTGGCGGACTGGTTGGCGCATTGGTTGGCATGGGGATTCCGGAGTACGAAGCCAAGCGCTACGAAGGCCGGATCAAGGACGGAGGCGTGTTGCTCTCGGTCCATTGCGACAGCTCCGAAGAAGTTGGGCGCGCTAAGGACGTCTTGAAGCAAACCGGCGCGGATGATATCGCCTCGGCAGGCGAAAAGGCTGTCAGCACCCACGGGGTCGCGAGCGACGTGCGGGAAGGCGTGCGCGAAACGACCATCGGTTCGGGAACCACCGACTACGGGCGCAAATACTAAGCGCTCACAAGTCATCGAGCGGAAACCGGCGAGGCTGCCATGAGCAGCCTTGCCGGTTTTCTATTGGAGATACTTAATTCGCCAGAATGACTTCCCCAGAGATAAAAGGCCGACCGTCTCTTGTCTACTTATTCCTATTCTTAGTCGCTTTGTGGACCCTGACTGAGGGGCTGCGCGTTTCGCGCTCCTATTACAACTCTCAGGACGACATCTACATCGGCGTCGTTGCCGACCACATGAAGCTAGAAGGGCTGAAGCCCTACTGGGCGAGTACCCGCATGTACTCGCACTGGCAGGGGCGAGCGTGTTTGTACTTCAGCTTCTTTTTCTTTATGGTCCCGTTTCTAACCAATTCTGTGGTGGTTCGCACTGCGACTATTGTCCTGGTGGAATTGGCTGCAATAGGGGCGATCGGTTTGTTCTTAGGGTTTTATCTAAAACCAGTTGGCGGCATGCTCTTCACCGCTGGAAGCCTGTGTCTACTTCCCCATTGGAATACAATCCATCCCGTGACAGCTCACCCCGTGGGTTTTCAGACCACTGCTGTG
>JANXQZ010000097.1 GCA_025353235.1 Bryobacterales bacterium | reverse complement strand
GCCACAGCCGTAAGCGCCCTGAACGCCACCAACTTCCGCAACGGGCTTGTAGGAACGGTGGCCAACACCGTAGATCGAAATCAGTATACGCGCTACGCCGCAGCGGGCTTGCCCTCCACCTACCTCCGCAACTATCCCCAGTTCAATCAGGTTATCGTAGGAACTAACAACGGACGCTCCTACTACGACTCGCTGCAGGTCAGCTTACGCCGCACCGCTGGGGCGCTGCAATTTCAGGCTAACTACACCTGGAGCAAGAGCATGGATAACATCTCGGCGGAAGGCAACGGGTTCACAACCCCGATTGATAGCTACAATCTGGGTCTCAACCGCGCCCGCAGCGATTTCGATCGGCCCCATTCGTTTAACCTTACGTCTATCTACGCACTGCCAATCGGACGCAGCAAATTCGTGGGACGCAATATGCCCGTGCTGATGGACAAAGTTCTGGGCGGATGGCAGCTCGGAAACCTGATGATCCTGCAATCGGGACAGCCCTTCTCGGTTTCTTCTCAGCGCTCGACGATAGCCGTAAGCGGCGTAGGAAACAGCTATGCGAATTTCACGGGTACGGACCGCACCCTCGGCGGCGTCCAAAAAACCGGCAGTGGCGTGTTCTACTTCACTCCGTCCGAAGTTAGCCAGTTCACTTTCCCGGGCGCGGGCGAAATCGGCAACTCGGGCCGGAACGTGTTCCGCAATCCCGGATTCTTTGAGATCGATACGTCATTGGTGAAGAAGTTCCTCATCACTGAGCGACATGCGGTCTCTTTCCGCGCTGAAGCCTATAATCTCACCAATCACCCGAATTTCGGGTTCGCTCCCGCGAACCTAAACATCAACAACCCGAGCACATTTGGGAAGTTTAGCCAGACGCTCGGAACGCAGGTGGGGGGAAGTTCGGCCCGTACCGTACAGATGGTACTTCGCTACGATTTTTAACCGCTAATTCGAAGGGCGGACAATTACTAAGTTCGCCCTTTTTCCTCTCAAGCCGGTGTACCATAAAGCTTGCCAAAAGAGTCGGAATCGTTGCATCAACGCGCTAGCCGCGAAGAATTGCTGCATCTGGTGGATGAGCTTCTGGCCGAGCGGGATCGCGAGCGCGAGGAGACTGCCCGCCGTTTAAATCGCCTGACTGAAAGCCTGCAGACTCTCGATGCCAGGCTTCTCACCGTCGAGAACAGCCGTATTTTTCGTTCTATCCAATCGATCGCAAACCATCTCCGAACTTGGGGCGTAAAAGGCAAGCGTTACGTCCATCCTGCGCATGGCGAAGCCGCACAGATCCGCGCTTATCAGCTCTGGCTCGATAGACAACGGGTAGGCACACAGTCGGACTCGGCGATTCGCGATATAACCGCAAGCTTCGTTTACACTCCCGTCTTTAGTTTGCTGATGCATGTCTCCCAGCTGCGCAGAAATCGCTTAGAGGCTGCTGTGGATTCCATCTTGGGGCAATCCTATTCCCGCTGGGAGCTCTGCGTGTGCGACGACGCCAGTCTGGATTCCGGGACCACCAGCTATTTCCAAGCGCTCGCCTCGAAGGATACGCGCATCCAGTATGTTCGCTCGGAGCAGGTGATGGGTGCTGCCTCTTCTTTGAATCGCGCTGGCATGCTTGCGGGCGGGGAATACGTTGCCCCGTTCAGCGAAGGCGGACTCTTGTCACAGCATGCGCTCTTCTACTTTGCCGCTGCATTGCAGGAAAAGCGCTCCGATCTGATCTACTGCGATGAGGATTGTTTGACTGCGGACGGCCAGCACCAGCGCCCCTCGTTTAAACCCGCATGGTCGCCCGAACTGCTTACATCCTCCATGTATCTGGGCCGATTCTTTGCGACGTCTCGAACCGCGATGGACACCGCTGGCTGGTTTCGGCAGGAGTTCGAGGGAGCGCACCTGTACGACGCCGCTCTGAGGATCGCGGAACAATCGAGCTCCATCCAGCGCGTCGCGCATGTGCTGTATGGCGAAGAAGAAGCGGAACCGCCGCGTCCCATGGAGAAGCAAGTGTTGCAGGCCGCCATCCAGCGAAGGGGATGGCAGGCGAGCGTCGCAGATGCGCAGGATGCTCGCTTCACCATTCGCCGCAAGCTGGAAGGAACGCCGCTGGCGAGCATCGTGATTTGTTCCCGGAATTCCGGGTTGCTCCGCCGCTGTTTGCGATCCATCGATAATTTAACCGCCTACCCGGTCCGCGAAACGGTGGTGGTCCAACATAAGTCGGGCGACGATGCCGCGATGGAAAGGCTGCTCGCGCGATCGCACTGCATCCGCGTCACCCATGCCGGCCCGTTCGACTTCGCGTCCATGAACAATCGCGGCGCGCAAGCGGCCAATGGCGAAGTGCTCGTATTTCTGAATGACGACGTTGAGCCGCTTTCGGCCGACTGGCTGAATGAATTGCTCGCGCAGTTGCAAAGGCCCGAGATTGGAGTGGTAGGCGCGAAACTTCTATACCCCTCGGGCGCGATTCAGCATGCGGGCATAGCGCTAGGCTTGATGGACGGCGCGGGCCATCCGGATCGCGGCGGGTTTGGGCAGGGCTTCTGGAAGTGGAGCGCCGCCACGCGCAACGTATCGGCGGTGACGGGCGCGTGTCTGGCGATTCGGCGGCGGGTGTTCGATGAACTGCGCGGCTTCGATACCTGCTTCCCGGTGAATTACAACGACGTGGATTTGTGCTTGCGAGCAAGGCAGGCGGGGTACCAAGTGGTGTGCGAGACAGCGTCGCTGCTTCAACACCAGGAGTCGAAAACCCGGGTGCAAGGAGTGTCGTGGAAGGAGCGCGAACTGTTCCATGAGCGCTGGGGCAAACTGATCGAGCAGGGCGACCCGTACTACAGTCCGAACCTAACGAGAGTGAAAGAGGATTGCTCCCTCGGTTAGGCGATCTAGCTCCGCGTCGCTCAGCCCCAGCAGTTGATGCAGAGCTGTCCTTGAATGCTCGCCCAATTGCGGGGCGGCGCTGCGCACAGTTCCTGGGGTTTCCGACAACTTCACTGGCGGACCAGTTACGGGCGCAAAGGGAAACATGCCTCTCGCGGCAACCTGCGGACTGGCCACTACTTCGTCGATCTTCTTCACCGCGGCGCAGGGAATGCCAACCGCGCTCAGACGTCTCACCCATTCATCTGCCGTCGCCGTGCGGAACAGATCGATGAGCAGCGGCTCCAGCACTTGTCGGTTCCTCACACGCAGCGCGTTCGAGGCATACTCCGGGTACTTCGCCGCCTCGCCCCAGCCAATCGCTTTGCAGAAAACTCCCCAGAGCTTCTCGCTTCCGATCGCCAGCGCGATCTCGCGATCGGCTGTGGGAAAGGTGCGGTATGGAACGATGGAGGCGAAAGCGGTTCCCATCGGGCGGGGCACAGTGCCTGAACCAACATAGTTCGCGAACGAGGATGCCATGGTGGAGACCAAGCCGTCGAGCATCGAGACATCTACAAATTGACCATGGCCGGTGCTCTCTCGAACACGCAACGCCATCTGGATTCCAATCAGGGCAAACAGACCCGCCGTCGTATCAGCCACTGAATGTCCGCAACGCACCTGCTCGCCAGCAGCCGTCCCGGTGATGCTGATCAAGCCGCTGGCTGCCTGAACGATGAGATCCATGGCGGGCTCCTCGCGCGACGGGCCGTCTTGCCCGTATCCTGAAATGGAGCAGTAGATCAGCCGGGGGTTGCGGCTGCTGGTTTTCTCATAGCCAAGCCCCAACCGGTCCAGCGCGCCCGGCCGAAAGTTCTCGATCAGTACGTCCATTTTTTCGATGAGGCTCAGGCACAGTTCCAGTCCCTCTGGCCGTTTCAGATCGATGCAGATGCCCTGCTTGCCGGGGTTCAATCCCAGGAAAAACGAAGCTTGGCCATCCGTAAAGGGCGGTCCCCAGCCACGCCCGATATCTCCCCCGCCCGGCGATTCCAGTTTGAAGACTTCAGCGCCGTATTGCGCCATCAGCATCGTGCAGTAGGGGCCAGCCAGCGCGTGGGTAAAGTCGAGCACGCGAATACCTTCGAACGGGGTTATCATGGATCGCTCTCATAATATCGCGTGGTGGATAATAAGGGCTTGGACCTCGAGAAAACATTACTGCGCAAGGTGGGTGAGGCGGTGGGCCGCTTCAAAATGATCCGGGATGGCGATCGGGTTGCTGTCGCGCTTTCCGGGGGCAAGGATTCGGTGACCCTGCTCGAGGCGCTGCTGCTGCTTGCAAAACGCGCGCCGATTCAATTCACCGTGTGCGCCTTCACTGTCGAGCAGGGCAAGTTTCTTCGGCCGATTGAGCCTCTAGGCGAATGGCTCAAAGAGCGCAAGATCGATTGGACATACTATCGCGACAAGCCGTCCTTCCGCCTTCTTGAAGAAAAGCCGGATCATGGTTGCGACCTGTGCAGCCGGTACCGAAGGCGGGCGGTTTACGAAATTGCACGGGGGCTGGGTGCAAACGTGATCGCTTTCGGGCATACGGCTGACGACTTCTGCGAATCGTTTCTTCGGAACGCAATGTTCACAGGACGCATCAGCGCGCTGCCTGCGACCACTTGGTCAAGAGATAAAGAGTTCCGCTTGATCCGTCCGCTGGTGTATGTCACTGAAGAGATCACCACCCGTTTTGCCGCAAGCCTTGGCGCCCCTCTGATTCCTTGCGGCTGCTCGCTGCGAACCGGCACCGTTCGAAGATCGATCAGAAGCATGTTTGGAAATATCGAAGAAGAGTACCCCCATCTAAAGGAAACCCTGCTCTCGGCCATGGGGAACATTGAGACTCAGCGTCTTCTGGACACGCGGTACCTCAATTTGGATGGCACGGCAGAGGAGCCGGAACGCGAGCTTCTTCACATCCTGGAGTAAATTCAAATGCGCAAATTCGCACCAACATTCTACGTATGCGCGGCTGTGGTTCCGGCTGTGCTTTTATTCGCTTCGTCAGCCCGCGCTCAGGATGGCCTGCCGTCGGCGGACGAGATTGTTAACAAGCACGTCGAGGCGCGAGGCGGTCTAGAGAAGATCAAGGCTATCCAGTCGCTCAAGTTAACCGGCAACGCGGTCTTGGGCGGCGGGCAGATGGAAGCTCCTTTTACTCTGCTGACCAAACGTCCGAACGAAATGCATATGGAAATTTCGATGCAGGGCAAGAGCCTGATTCAGGCCTTCGACGGCAACACGGCTTGGATGCAGAACCCATTCACGGGCGGTACCGACCCTCAGAAATCTCCTGAAGACGAGACCAAGGCGATGACCGAATTCGCGGACTTCGATGGTGCCTTGGTGGATTACAAGTCGAAAGGAAACACGGTAGAGGTTGTAGGTAAGGAGGATGTCCAGGGCTCCCCAACCTTTAAGCTGAAAGTAACCCAGAAGGGCGGCCACGTGGGCTACTACTTCATCAGCGCAAAAACCTACATGCCCGTTAAAGTAACGACCACGCGCAAACAGATGGGTCAGGAGATGGAAATCGATTCCTATCCGGGGAGTTTCAAGCTGGTCAATGGCGTGATGACGCCCTTCTCGATGGAGCAGAAAGTTGGCGGGAGCACCATGATGCA
>JANXQZ010000065.1 GCA_025353235.1 Bryobacterales bacterium | reverse complement strand
ACGGCGGCCGAGGTCGCGGGACCGGCCACAACCGGCATTCTGGTCCAATTGATTACCGCGCCGATCGCCATGCTTCTGGACGCGGCATCTTTCGTTTTTTCCGCCTTCATGGTGCTACTCATTCGTAAACACGATCCAGCTCCGGACAGAACCGCGCATGAGGAGCAGCACGTCTGGAGGGAAAGCATCGCAGGCATTCGCTTCATTGCGGGCGAGCCAGTGCTGCGGGCTCTTGCTTTTCGGTCCGTAATGATGTTCTTCTTCGCCGGGTTCCTGGGCACGTTATATGTGATCTATGCGATCCAGATTTTGCACCTGCATCCGGCTACCCTCGGCGTCACGATCGCAATGGGCGGCATAGGCGGCATTGCCGGCTCCTTGCTCGCCGCACCGCTTACCAAAAGGTTCGGACTCGGCCCAACGTTCATCTATGCAGGCGCATTCCAAGGCTTGACGGTGTTCCTTTTTCCTCTGGCCGGTGGCTCCGAAACACGCGCGATGCTCTTTCTGATGACCACGCAACTCTTTGGCGATTGCGCCATGACCATCTATTTCATCAATGAGACCAGCCTGCGGCAGACTATCGCGCCCCCTCACATGCTCGGGCGGGTGAACGCGGCCATGCAGCTGGCCACGCGAGGCGTGATCCCGCTAGGTGCTGTCGTGGGCGGCTTTCTCACTGAAGCGATCGGAATGCGGCCCGTGCTGACCATTGCCGCCGCAGGAATCCTCGCCTCCGTCGGCTGGCTGCTTGTTGCTCCCATCCGTGGCCTGAGAAGTGTCCCCGCGGAGTGATATAAAGAGTGTTGCCTCAACCCGCACCTTGCATCGTTACTCTCGATGTGGGCACGTCCAGCGTGCGCACGCTGCTGTTCGATGCTGCCGGACAAGAGCAGCCCGGCTTTGGCGAACACCAGACTTATCAGATTGCGACGACGCATGACGGGGGAGTTGAGGTGGATGCGGACATTCTGCTAAAGCTCTGCGCCGATTGTCTCGCGAAGATCCACGCTCAGTTAGCCGCCGCGAATCTGAAACCTGTGGCGGTCGCATTCGATACATTCTGGCACGGCATCCTGGGCATCGACGAATCGGGTAAACCGACCACCAGGGTCATCCACGCATTTGATAATCGCAGCGCCGCAGAGGCAACCAAGCTCGCGACTCTGCTGGATGCCAAGCGATCTCATGCGCGAACAGGCTGTCGGCTGCACACCAGCTACTGGCCTTCGAAACTTGTCTGGCTTTCCACGAATCGGGAGGCGGCTTTTCAAGCCACCAGGCGCTGGATTTCCTTCGGCGAGTATGTGTTTTCCAGAGTGCTTGGCGACCCGATCGCCTCCACTTCCATGGTTTCCGGCACTGGTCTCTGGCACCAGGCAACGAACGATTACGACGAAGAGATGCTGGCCGTTCTTCCTATCTCGCGAGCCGAGCTCAGTCCAGCGGATGCGCTGGACCGCCCCGCGACGAAGCTGCTCGATCCCTATCGAAATCAGTGGCCTCTGTTCGATGGCATCCCCTGGTATCCGGCTTTGGGCGATGGCGCGTGCAACAACATTGGGAGCGGATGCACCACGGCGGACGAGTTTTCGCTCATGGTGGGGACCAGCGGTGCGATGCGGGCCGTGCTCGAAAGTGCTTCGGTCGAGATCGCCGATGGCCTGTGGTGTTACCGCGTGGACCCGAAACGCTTCATTCTGGGCGGGTCTCTCTCAAACGGTGGGGACGTCTATGCTTGGATGCGGCGAACGCTTCAGTTGCCTTCCGAGGCGGATGAGGAAGCCGAACTGTCCAAGGTGAAGCCCGGTTCCCACGGCTTGCTTCTGCTGCCCTTTTTCGCGGGTGAAAGGTCGCCTTATTGGCGGCCTGATTTGAGGGCGGCCGTTACCGGGATGGATCTTGGAACCAGTCCGATGGACATCCTGCAAGCCGCTCTGGAATCGGTGGCGCTCGGTTTTCGCGATATCTTCGTTGCCATGGCAGAGAATTTGGGCAGGCCGCAGCAGGTAATAGCCTCGGGTGGCGCGTTGCTCGCTTCCCGCTCTTGGACTCAGATGATGGCGGACGCGGTGGGAATGGCTGTCACTCCCTGCCTCGAGCACGAAGCCACCAGCCGAGGAGCGGCGCTGCTAGCTTTCGAGCGATTGGGCATCATCGGCAGCATCGGTGACGTTGCCATGAAGTCGGGTCCACCGCTCCAGTGCGATCCAGCCAACAACCGGATTTTTGAAGAATTGCATGCTTCGCAACAAAAGCTCTTTCGTAAACTGTTTGTAGAATCATGAATAATTCTTCCGTGCATGAACTGGCGTCTCACATCCGCTTGCTCTTGATGGATGTCGACGGAGTGCTCACCAATGGCCGTCTTTACAATGTGCCCGACGCAAGTGGCGCGATGGTGGAGACCAAGGGCTTCGACTCGCAAGATGGCATCGCTCTGCAATGGCTGGGCTGGAAGGGACTGAAGACTGGCGTGATTAGCGGACGTATTTCACCCGCCACCGACACGCGCGCCCGACAGTGCAAAATGAGCTACATCTATCAGGGCCATATCGAGAAGATCCCGATCCTGGAAGAGATCCTGGCGGACAGCAAGATACCAGCGGAACAGGTCGCCTACATCGGCGACGATCTTACGGATGTCGTGATTATGAATCGCGTCGGTCTCGGCATTGCCACGGCCAACGCCCGGCCTGAAGTGAAGCGCTGCGCAAAACACGTCACTGAGGCATCTGGCGGCAGCGGAGCGGTGCGAGAGGTGGCGGAGCTGCTGCTGCGGGCGCAGGGGCACTGGGAAGAGTTGCTTCGCAAGTACGAGATTCCCCTCGCCTAGCTAATTGTCATGAAACAAAACGGATTGTCGCAAGTTCACTTGTGGGGCAGCCAATCTTGGCTGCAGCCGGCTTTCAGCCGGCTTTCTCAGGGTACAAATGCTCTCTGACAGCCCGGAAAGCCGCCTAAAAGGCGGCTGCAGGCAAGATTGCCTGCCCCACAACAGATGCCGAATCCCGATCGCAGGAAAACTAAGTGACATTGGGCAATCTTGCCTGCCCCACTCATCATGAGCGGCCAAGTTGGCATAGAAATCGTGGCGCGATCCGGGCCGGGAGTGCTGCATGAATTGACGGGTGTGATCGCCCTGCA
>JANXQZ010000055.1 GCA_025353235.1 Bryobacterales bacterium | reverse complement strand
CTGGTTCCTTGCAGTTGCAGGTTATCCACGAACCACTGCGGGCCTTCCTCCACGTTCAAAGTTACCCCGATCTGCCCGTCCTTGCCCTTAAAAGAATTCTCCACCGCCGACGTTACCTTCACATCTCGAAAGCCGTTCGACCGGTATAGATTCGAGACCGATTCCTCGTCCCGCTTTCGGAACGCCTCGCTGTAGCGGCCATGGCGCAATTGTATGGAGCTTGGCTCGAGAAACATTCGCTCGCGAAGATTTTCGACCTTGAAATACTTGCTGCCGCGAATTTCCACGCTCACCAGTTTGTAGCGTTGTCCGCGGGCGATCACGTACTCGATCACTCTTTCGTCCGGCGTAGGAGTCGCTTCGCGGAAATCGACGCTGACGTCGTAATATCCCTGGGATTGAAAGTAGTCCCGCAAGTTCCTCGCGCCTTCCACAAGAAGATCGCGGTCCACCGTGCCTTCTTCGTAAATCGGAACGTATTTCTTCAGCCTGCCTTTGGAGACTTTGGCTTCTAGCGCCTTCACCCGGACCTTGGGGCCTGCGTCCAACGTTAGATGAGGCTCCACGCGCCGGGTCTCAGGTTTATAGTCGAGCGAATCCACTTGCACCTTCGCGGTGAGGCGGTCCTGCTTCTGATACTTGCGCTGAAGGCCATCCATGCCGGTCCGGGTGTGGGCTTGGGTTACTTGCCGCCACCAATGGATCACGGGGATGCGCCATGCGGTAACCCGCATGATGGTGGAGTCGGAAAGCAGGGAAGTGCCTTGGATGACGGGCGTTGTGTATTTCGCGCGTTTGCCGGGCTTAATGGAGAAGGTGAAGTTCAGGGCTTGAGTGGCCGGGTCGCGACTGAAAGCGGGGTGAATCGTGGCTTCGTAGAGGCCTTCGCCCTCGAACAGCTTTTTTAAGTTGGACTGGGCGGCAACCAGGTCCAGCTCATGGTAGGGTGCGCCCAGATTCAGTTGCGTGGCGTTCGTGAGCTGGCCTCGATTGGGAGGCGGAATGGTCTTGCCGGAGATTTCGATGTGCCCTACGAAGGTGGTTTGCTTGGTGACAAACCGAATAATCACGCCGTCTTGGCCGCTTGGTTCTGCATCCACTTGAACGTCCTCGAAACGACCGGTTGCGAAAAGGCCGTCAATGGCTGCCGACACCTCGCTCATGCGCAGCGGCGATCCTTTTCGCAAGGGCTGCACCCGATCGAGATCTTGGGGGGCGAGAGGCGCGGGGGCAGGATCGAATTGGATGTCGATAATGCGCTTGCCCTCAAATTGGGGGGTTTGGGCCACTGCGCTGGAAAGGCAGAACAGCCCTGCCACCCACAAGGCAAGGGAATACCTCTCGACTGGATACGTCACCTTTGTAGGACACCACACCGGGTACGTTGGTTACAAATTGGAGGATCTGATTCGCATGTTTGCTTTCAGCGTCGATAAGAGCTTTAAGTGAACACGATCACAATGCCCGCATGTCCCAACGATCTTGATGAACGCATGGAATTGTACTGCCTAAACCGGTTGAGGCCGGATGAGGCGAGACGTTTCGAGGATCATCTGGCGATTTGTCCCGCGTGCCTATACGAGGCTCTGGACACCGACATGTTTCTGGAATCGCTTATCTCGGCGCTGGAAGAAGTGGGGACGGAAAAGGTGGGGCAGGCCGCTTCGGGTCTGCCCCGTAATGAGGGATATGTGCTATCAACACGCTCTGTTTTTATTACGTGATCGACGGCTTATCGGATTGCAAACTGCCTCGATCGCATGCCGGTGTGGTTCACCATCGTCGCGCTCGAAGATAGGTTGGTCACGCAGGTGATTTTACGTCATGTCCCCTGGGATTCAGCCCATGCTCATCCCAGGACTGTGCCGCCAGCAGGATCCCTGAGAATTCGAGAGCAAAATGGCTAGGATGGGGTGTCCTCGTCAGGCGGCTAGCCGTCTTTAGCCGCCCCAATTCGCTCGGCTACTTCAGTTCAGTCATCATGCCCGGCAGGCTCCATTGCATCTGCAAGCCCGTCGGCGCCCATCCGAACTCGGCCGTCATCACCTTGCCTACTTCTTCTTGACTCTTGCCCTCATGAATCAAACCTGTGGCGCGGTTGCGAAGCTTCTCCACATTGGCGCGGTATTTCCGCAGGCCCGCTTTATCCGTCACAGGGCCGTGGCCGGGAATGACGGTGTCGAAATCGAGCTTCATCGCCTCATCCAACGTTTTCGTCCACTCCACCGCGCTGCCGCCACCGGGATAGTCGATTAGCGGGGTATTTCCCGCCATCAAATCGCCGGTGTGAATCGTCTTCAGCGCCGGAAAGTAAATAATGGCATCGCCATTCGTGTGGCCCCTGCCGAAGTAACGTGCCCGAACCTCCTTGCCGCCGAGAAACACTGCGGTTTCCTGCGTGAACACAATCCGCGCAGCAGCCATTCCTGGAGGTGCGTTGGACTGCCTGTGCTCGACAATCGCGGTGCGCGCGTTAGCAGTCGAAATAATCTCGGCGGTCGGGAGGAACTTGGCATTGCCCCCGCTGTGGTCGGCATGATAGTGAGTGCTGATAATGTACTTCACTGGCTGGCTTGTGACGCTTTTTACCTGCGCCATAATGCCGTCGTGATCCTGCTCGTACTTGTCGTCTATAAGGATCACGCCTTCGCTCGTGACATAGACCCCGACGTTCCCTCCGTCACCGACAATCTGATACAAATCTTCTTTCACCTTGGTCAGGGTTAACGGAGGAGGCTGTTTGCCTTGAGTCTGCGTGTAAGCGACCCAGCAACCGGCCAGGAATAGGGCGCCGGCGGAAATTCGCGCCACAATTGTTCGGCTCATGCCCGATCACTATACCAAAGTTCGGAGGCATGTTTAACGCTGCTCTGCGCGGCTGTCGTCTCCGCGCTAGAACACTCCCGAAGCCGTCACGGCTGTAAAGGTGATAAACCCATTGCTGGGATTAGTGAACTGGATCGGTACGCTCACCGAGGCGCCCGGGGCCAGCGTCCCCGTCGAGACAGTGATGTATGGGCTGCCATTGCGCATGCCGGTGTTGTTCACCATCGTCGCGTTCGAAGATAGGTTGGTCAATACTACCTGAATCGGTCCGCTTACGGAAGCCGCACTGCTGTTGCTTACCGTGAGGGTTGCCACCCACAGCCCGGTCGCGCGATTGCGCGCGAAACCGCCCTGGGTGACGCTCACCTTCCCGGATATATTCGCGACGGGGTTGATGCTGACCGTGTCGATGTTCGAAGTGTTGTTGACGGTATTGGTCTCGGTGCAAGTGCAAAGCACCGTCGCCGAGTTCGTCAGACTCGCTGCCGCCGTAGCGGAAACGTTCACGTACAACACGAAATTCGGCGCGATGAAAGGTGCGATAGGGCCGCTGTTAGCGCACGTCACCAGCTGCCCGCTGGCGGAGCATGAGAATCCGTTACCCGCGCCGTCGAAGCCCGCGAACGTCAACCCGCTCGGCAGGAGGTCGGTTACCGTGAAGGCCCCGACCTCAGCCCCCGTCCCGACGTTGGCCACCGAAATCCGATACGCTGCGTTCTGCTGCCCTTGCGAAAAGTGGTCCCCTAGGTGAGTCTTTGAGATGGTCAGGTCCGGCAGTTGGACGACGCTTACCGTGTCTACGTTCGAGGCGTTGTTCGCGGTGTTGGACTCCGTGCAGGCGCAAGCCACCGTGGCCGAGTTAGTCAAACTGGCCGCAGCCGTGGCCGACACGTTCACATTCAGCGTGATCGTCGCCATCTCTCCAGCCGCGATCGGCGTGGCACCGTTCGCACACGTCACGAACTGGCCGCTAGCCGAGCACGAGAATCCGCCGCCCGAGCCGCTGGCGAACGTCAGCCCGCCCGGCAGCGTGTCGGTCACAGTGAGACTCCCGGTGGTCGACACTGACCCGCTATTCCTCACCGTCAGCGTGTACTGCGCTCCCTGCTGAGTCTGCCTGAAACCGGTGCCCACGTGCGCCTTTGCGATCGTCAGATCCGGCAACTGATTAATAATCACCGAGTCCGTCGCCGTGTTGTTCGCGGTTTTTACTTCGCCGCCGCCCGATACGCTGGCATGGTTCACCTGCGGCGAGGAGGCGTTGGCCGCGACCGAAACCGTCAATTCGATTGGATCGTAGCTGGCACCGGCCGCAAGAGGATCGCTGCGCGTGCAAGTTGTGCCAGAGCAAACCCAGTTGGTGCCCGTGAAGCCCGCAAAGTTCACCACAGTGAGGCCGGGCGCTCCCGACAGGTCGTCCGTCACCGTTACCGTCCCGACCGTGGGTGAGACGCCCGAGTTGGTCACCGTAATCAGGAAATTAGCGATAGTCTGCCCCTGCGTAAAGTTCCCCGTGTGCGTCTTTGCGATGGTCAAGTCGGGTTGGCCAACGGTACGAAGCGTAGCCACCGTCCGCATATTCACGGAGCTGGCATGCGCGCCGATGAGGTTTAGTTCGGGATTCGCTGCCTTGCTCAGAGTGCTTACGTCATAAGTGTTGGTATACCCAAATTGTGGACAGCACCCATAGATGGGCACCTCCAACCGGTACGCCGGGCCACGCGTGACCGCCATGGTGCCAAAAGCGCCATGGATGGAAGTCCCGCCGCTAATCGACTTCGCATTGGTGTCCAGAGCGAACAGATTGTCTCCCGGATAGCTGGATACGTAATAGACCGGCACGTGAGGGTCGGGATGAAAGACCCCCCCGAACAAATTGTCATTGGGGCCGAATCCTGCAGTGATGAACTTCGTCACCGTACAAGCTCCCGCTGCTCCAGGAGGCGCGATTATAGCGATCTGTCGCCCGTCGTATGAAACGGCCCAAACCTCGGTTCCATCCGGGCGGTACCGCGCCTCAAGGCGAGAGAGCGATTGAGAGCCGTTGATGAGCGGTACGTCGCAGAGCGTGGCTCCCGAAATCGGGTTTACAAACGTGACGACGTTGCTATACCCGCTGATCACCGCCTGCTGCGAATTTTGGGAGTTAAAGTCGATATTGCGAATCGTCGTGTTGGATGAAATGGGAATCTGCGTCGGATCGCCGGGAAGAAGGCAAGGTCCAGTCGCCGTGAGGTTTAATGGAAACTTCAAGAGCCTGTTGCTTCCAAGCCCTCCCCCGTAAGGGTGGTTTCCAATGCTCACCAGCGCGAATGCGCCAGACTGCGCCACGCGGACTCCTCCGTTCTCGGAATTGTTTGGAACGGGAAGAGGGTACGATCCGCAGGGCGTGAGGTTCGTGCCGTCGGCACGAAAGGCGCGGAGCTCACCGTGGTACCCCGAAGTCAGGACGAGCAAAACCTCGGGCTGTCCCGGCGCCTGCACGGCATCCATCCACCACACCCCTCCCTCCGAGGTCCACGCACCATACGGAAGCGGAATGGCGGGCGTGGCCGGTACGGGCGTTGGACCGGGAATGCCGTCTAAATCGAACCACACGATATTCGGATGAACATTGCTTGACAATTGCGGAGTTACCGGCATTCCCCAAAACAGCTCGGGCGCCACCACGAGCTCGACCGAGCCGATATCGCAGGCAGAGCCCTGAGGCCGGGTGATGCCGCGCTGATCGGTTGCGATTGGGTTACCGGCAGTGTCCGTGCAATTCGCGATTGGCACTGCGTCGATGGCCGGGCTGCCGGACAGCGGCGCGTCGGTCTGCGTAGGGCCGCCATTGTTGGCAAGAGGGCCCAGCAACGGGTTCGTGCTGTTCAGATCGCCGGTGCCGGTGAGTCCGCAAGAAACATCGCCGACTATATTGTGGCCGAAAGAGGTTGGCGCGCCGCTGGTGTAACAGGCAAGTCCGAGGCCTTGGGTGGGGCTGGCGACAATGCTATTTTTCAGGGTAGTGCTTCCCTGGCCGCCGAATGGATCGGAGATGGCGTCGCCTCTGCCCTGAAACCCCGGCGGGGCGTCAGCCCGATTTTCGAAGAGCGTGCTGTGGATGATGGTAGTAGTTCCAAAATTCAGAATTCCCCCGCCGCCATATCCCCCGAAATTCGTGTTGTAACTGATGGTGCTATTTTGCACCGTCAAGTTGCCGCGGTTTTGTATGCCTCCCCCATCTCCCCCGCCGTTTCCTGTAACGGTGCTGTTGATGACCAGCGTGATGCCCGTGTTCAGCAAGCCTCCTCCGCTACCTTTTCCGCCCGCAATGGTTAACCCGTTCAACGTCAATTGCGAGAGGCCGTTGCTAATTATGAAGATCCTGAACTCTGGCGTTCCTGCAGCGCTGCTTCTTTGGATGGTCGCGCCATTGCCGTTAATAGTGATCGGGCTGTTAATAACGGGCAGGCCGTTAGGCCCGTAGTAGCGTTCTGTGTTGTCCACCGCAGTCAGGTTGTAGGTCCCGCCCGTGGCCAAGTTGATCGTGTCGGCGTCTGGATTTGCATTCGCCGCGTTTATGGCGGCAATCAGGCCCGCCACGTCTCCGTTCGAGATGATGAACGTGGCAGCCATCCCCGGCTGCACCCCCAAAACGAGGCTCAACAAAAGTGTACGGAGAGTAACTCTTTCGAGTAACTGATTGATCTGGTTCACTGAGTTCCCCTTGCTTGGTCGCTGGACTGGTTTGGCTGCCGTCGTGGCGGCGCCACCCTATAATGCGCGCTTTTCGACAAACCGGGGTCAATTTCGATCAAGGAAGCAGGAGCGGGGCGGAAGCTTCGTCCGTCCAGGAAAGAAGAAAATGGCGTGAAAGGTCTCGAATGATGGCAGCGCTCAGTGCAATACTCAGCAGCACGGAAATGATCAGGCCGACATAGAGCCAGGAAGCTGGCGCGAGTGCCGTTAGCGAGAGATCGTGCGAGCGAGCGGCAGCCCCATGCGCGTACCAGTTCCAAACATCATGCATGCGCATCGGAGCGGCGCCCCCGCCTGAATACATCGGAAACAGCTTGATCAGCCAAGTGGCCGCGAGGATCCAGGTCCAGATCGCGATGGTAGAAGCTGCCAGAACAGGTCCGAATCCTTTCCAGCGAGACAAGCCAAGGTATGCGAGCGCGATCACCGGGGCGAGCAGCACTTGCGTATACCAGGGACTCGCGCCCGCGGCATCGCCGTGTGTGTCAGCGAAGCTGGCGCAAGTAGCGTACGCAATGGCAATGGAAAACAACATGATCGCGGCGAATACAACTCGCTCTGCAGGTTGGACTGCCCGTCTGCGGAGACCCCACCAAGTTACTGCGATCAGCAAAAGCGCAAGCACGATATTCAGAGTGGTTCGAGAGAAACTAGTGAAGGAATTATTTCCGGTCCAAAGTGAACTTCGGGCGAGAAAGCCGGTGACAGTCAACCAGTCAATTCGAGGGGCGGCAGCGAGTACCTGCCTGATGCCGATGCCGTCGAACGCTTCGTGGGTGCCGCTTACGTTTCCGTAGAGAAGCAGGTTTCGCGTGTACCAGGGACCCGCCAATACGAGAAGCAGCAGGGCAGGGGCAAGCACTGTTTTGACTCCAGTGCGGCGCCGCCAGATCAGGATCGCGGCAGTGCAGAGGGCTAGCAAGGCGAAGGCCAGGAAATAGGCTTTTGTCAGAAGACCCGCCGCGAGCCAGGCTGCTCCGCTTAGCGCGGATCGTCGATCGGGTTGTCTGACAAATTCCGCGAGGGCGGCGAGGAATAAAGCGCTGAGCCCAACTGCAAGCCAGTCATTCGCGACGTGCGAGATGGTGGCGTAGAGCATTTGCGAACAGAAGGTTGTGAACAGAGCCGCGTTTGCGAACCGCTCCGGCATCCGCACTGCTCGACAGAGCGCCAGCGCGCCAAAATACAGGAGGACCGTAGAGAACGCCGAAGTTAAGAGCCGAAGCACCAGGACCCGCGACGTGATGGGCGCGTTAGACATTGACCAGTCCATGATCGCGAGAAGGATGTAAGCGAGGGGTGGATGATGCGCTTCGTAGTTTGGTCGGGAACTGCTGCCAAGTTCAGGGCGAAGGAGATCCAATTCACTCCGCCGCCGCTCTTTGTCAGCCTGCGGCAGGGAGAACCAGACATCGTATGAGGTTGTCTCGGGTATCCATCTGTGAACGATGTGACTGACTGGAGCCAGGCGAAAAGACCTGAAGACATCGATTGGTATCAGCGTGCGGCCGAGTACCGGCAATCGGGTCGTTTGCCATAGCGTCTCGACATAGGCGAAGTGGAAGGCTTCGTCAAATCCTTCCCAGAGCGGCAGTAGGGCGCTGTATAAGGAAGAGTTGACGAGCCCGAAAAGCAGGATAAGGTAGCGGATCCAAGGTGACGCGGAATTCAGTTTAGGAGCCGTCCCAGGGAGCGACGGAAGCCGGCTGAATCTGAATCCCGCGAAAAAAACGCTTCCGGTTAGTACCGGAGTTACCAAATCAGACCTTGTTTCCAAATAGGAGCCAGAGAACTAGAATGAGGAGCAGAAGCCCGCCAATCCCGCCGCCCATGCGAGGACCGCCGTAGTAGTATCCACCTCCGCCTCCGAGAAGAAGCAGCACGATCAAAACAATCAGGATTAAACTCATTCAGGAAGATTATCACGAAATCGTCCCAAGTAGAGGATCAGCTAGGGCAAAATTGTTCTGATAACACATATTATGTAAAGAAAGCAATTTGGGCAGCCCGAGCACCAAAAAAGAGGCTCGGTCGAGGCATGCACCTCAACCGAGCCTTGAGAGAAGAAAAATGCTCTTAGCGACCGCGTCCGTGGCTGTTGTTGTTGTTGCTGTGTCCGCTATCGCCACCACCACCGCGAGAACCGCCGCCCCCGCGAGAACCGCCGCTGTCCCCTCCGCCGCGAGGTGCCGAGTATGCGGGAGCTGATCGCTCATGCACCATCGGTGGACTAATTCGCACGGGCTGGCTGCCTCCGCTGTAGGATCCACCAAACGACCGCGGAGCCTGATACCGAGGACTCTGCGATTGAGAACCGCTCTGGTAAGATGGCGTGCTCACCTGAGGCGTGGGCTGGTACCCGCCGCTCCTGGAAGACCCGCCGCCAGACCATCCAGAGCCACCTCCGCGCGGAGCCGCATACTCTTGCCGCTGCGGACTGGCCTGAGGCGCAGTCTGAGTTGCGCCGCTCCGGGAGTATCCTCTGCCGGACCACCCGTCGCCTCCGCGCGGTGCCGAATAGTCCTGCTGCGGTTGCGATTGAGCCGCCCCGCGACCCTGGTAGGTGCTCGGACTCGAAGTCCCTCCAAACCGCTGCCACGCAGACCCGCCAGTAGAGGCAGATCCCCGAGAGTAGGTGCTCTGCGGAGTACCCGACTGGACCGCGTTCGACCCCGATCGCACGGAACCGGCCGATGAACCTACTCCATGCACCGGTTCGCCAAAGCGCTGCCAGCCGTGAGCCCCGCTATTGGTCTGAGCGCTCTGCGAATTTTGCCATCCTCCCCGCGTCGCACCTGCGGTACCAGACTGTTGATCGAATGGCGTCCGCTGGCTCCGGCCAGTTCCGCTCCCGCCATAAAACTGACCGGCCCGAGACTGCGACGAACCCGATGTCTGCGCCTGTCGATCCGAGAAGCGTAAACTCGCCCGATCCGGGGTAACCGGAAGTCCGCCCCGAACCAATCCGGCGTCGCGAATACCGGAGCCCGACATGGAGGTGAACTGGCCGCCTCCGCGTCCGAAGTTGGCCGCGTTTACCGACGTAACTCCGTTCGCATAGCGCGAGTTCCGGTACACGTTTGTGATGTTCGTATTATTCACAATCGTGGTGTTGCTGAAGCTGTTTCTGCCGCCGTAATTGCCCCTCCCCCACCAAGGACGAAAACTCTCGAACGGCGCTAGCGGAACCCATCCCACATTGCCGAATCCGAAGCCCGCGTGGAAACCTCCTCCGCCGCCGAATCCAAAGAATCCAACCAAAGCAGGCGACCAGTAGTGTCGGCCGTAGATAGATCCGGGAGACCAGCACCAGCCTACAGGACCGTTGAACCAGCGTCCGTAGTGGTAAGGCGCCCAGCCCCAGGGGTCCGAACTCACCCAAGTCCAACCGTAATACTCTTCCCACACCCAACGGCCAGACTGGTAAGGGGCCCAGCCAGGAGCTACCGTCGGTTGCCACACATTGCCATATGTAGCATCGTTTAGCCAGCGACCATTCTGATCCAGCTCCTCGGCGCCTTCGATATCCCTGCTTACGTATTGATAGCTGCGCGAATGCTCAAGTTCCCGATCCCGATTTGAGTTCCACCGGTCCCAGTCGTCAGAGCCTAATTCGGCAACCACTTGAAATTCAGGATCGTCCGCCGACCCGCGAGCCATCATCGTGCTTCCCGCTTGCACGCGTTCGGAACCGCCCTTAGTCAGAATTTCGGCTTCTCCGTCGCGCACAGTAATTTCCGTCGAGCCGTCTTCGCGAACCGTGATCCGATAGACGCCCGCGCGCAGAGGTCGAATGCCCACCAGCGGAGTGTCTAACTCGGCCTGCCCTTCTGGGTTGCGCAAAACCCTGTAAGTGAATGTTCCGAGAGCAAGCTGGGCTTTGAACTGCTTGTATTGGATGTCGCCCAGGCGGACTTCCGAGTTCGCGCCTACGCGCAACACATTGGATGAATCGAACTGAATCTCAGCACGCGAAGACGAATTGGTAAGAAGCCGGTCTTCTAATATAAGCGGAGCGTTCAGAGCGGCCGCGATCACTTCGCCTGAATCGCCGCGTCGGACAGAAACGTCCCCGTTGATGAGGCTGATTCTTGCGACGCCCCGTTCTGGACGCTGTTCTTCCTCTTGACCCACCAGGCCCGTGGAAACTAGGGCTACTAAGAATGCGCTGCAATAGATGCGTTTCATATCGATGCCTGCTCCCTATAAAGCAATCGGAAGGCCGAAGTGCAAAATGTTTCCTTAGAGGGATTTACAGGAACAATGTTGGCCTTTCCAGTGGCTGAAAACCACCAAGGGTGGTTCGCAGCCAACCTCGCTGAGTTGAGCAACGAAATAGCGCGCGTCGTGCTCAAGCATATAAACTATAGTTAATACTTGGAAGGAAACCTACGCTTACAGGGTGTCGCCGCTTCCCTGCCCGAAGTTCACGGGACCATCGCGACCCAGCACTCTTCGGTATGGAAGCGCATGCTTGCGTTCGCCGGCCCCGCCTACTTGGTAAGTGTCGGCTACATGGATCCCGGAAATTGGGCCACCGACCTCGAAGGCGGAGCTCGTTTTGGGTACAACCTCATCTGGGTGTTAGTCGCCTCGAATTTGATGGCGATTTTACTGCAGACGCTGAGCGCTCGTTTAGGCATTGTTACCCAGCGAGACTTGGCCCAGGCTTGCCGCGAGAGCTATCCCAAGTTAGTTTCTTATGTACTCTGGGTCCTTTGCGAGATCGCTATTGCGGCTTGCGATCTGGCTGAAGTTTTAGGCGCAGCCATCGCTCTCAACCTGCTATTCCATCTGCCCCTGTTGATAGGAGTCCTGGTCACAGCGGGAGACACCCTGTTAATCCTTTGGTTTACTAAAGTCGGGATAAGGTTCATAGAAAGCGTTGTGTTAGCTCTGATTGCAACTATCGCCGTTTGCTTCGCGATTGAAATCTGGTGGGCCGGAGGGACTGATCTGGTTCCCTTGTTGAACGGTTTAATACCCCGCTTGAATGACCGCAGCCTGTACGTCGCAATCGGCATTTTAGGTGCGACAGTGATGCCCCACAATCTGTATCTGCACTCCGCCCTAGTACAAACGCGACGGATTGGAACGACTTCGGAAGAGAAACAGACCGCGTGCCGCTACAATCTCTTGGACTCCTCGATTGCCCTGAACGGTGCCTTGTTCGTCAACGCAGCCATACTAGTCCTCGCGGCAACCGTGTTTTTCAAAAGGGGGATCGTTGTTACTGAGATCCAGCAAGCTCATCTATTACTTGCACCTTTGCTTGGAACCGGGGCTGCGGGAATCGTTTTCGGCGTGGCGCTGCTATGTTCCGGCCAATCGTCAACCCTGACCGGAACCATGGCTGGTCAGATAGTTATGGAAGGATTCCTCAACTTTAGGATGAGGCCTTGGTTGAGGCGACTGGTGACCCGGACTCTCGCCGTGATCCCAGCCGCAATCACGGTTTATATCGCAGGCGACCACGGCACCTACGAACTGCTCATTCTCAGTCAAGTAATCCTTAGCCTTCAGTTACCTTTTGCCGTCATCCCGCTGATTCAGTTTACGAGCAGCCGTGAACGCATGGGGACGTTCGCGAATCGGATGTGGGTTGTAACACTGGCGTGGATAAGCGCAGCTATCATTCTGGGCCTAAATATCCGCCTGATCTATCAGGCTTTGGCAGAGTGGCTGGCGAAGGCCGGGCCGAATCGTCTGTGGATCATCCTATTGATAACACCCGTCATCAGCGCTCTTGCCGTTCTTTTGGCATGGATGATCGCGGCCCCGCTAATTCCTAGCTTGCGCCGACGTTCCAACAGGTCTTCGATAGAACTGCCGCAGTCGGTGGCATCCGGTCTTCGGGAGCCGGTTTACAGAAAGATTCTTGTTCCGCTGGACCATACTGCCAAGGACCGCGCTGCGATCTCGCATGCGACTGCAATGGCTCGCCTGCATGGCGCTAAGCTCTATTTGCTACACGTAGAAGAAGGCGTGACCAGTCAGGTTTATGGCGCCCTCGCGTCTACTGCGGAAGTCGAAGCTGGACGCGAGTATCTGATGGGAATTTCCGAAGCGCTGCAGAAACTCGGAGTGCCCACCGAGATCGCGGTGCGCCACTCGCGCGACCCCGAATCTGAAATCGTGCGCTATGCCGAGGAGGTGCAACCGGATCTGGTGGTAATGGGGGCGCATGGGCATACGGGTTTGAAGGATATCGTGTTTGGCTCCACGATCAACTCCGCTCGGCATCGTCTTACACCCCCCGTGCTAGTGGTCAGGAGCGAGGCGTAAGCTGTGTCAGGCGTGTCCATGGTATACAGTCCTCAGCAAGCCATCGAGATCTTAACCAACGCAAGTACCTGCAATCAATCGCATCGGCTGATAGCGAGCAACGGTCTCTCACGTGCCAACGTATCTTCATTAATGCGGAAGTTGATCATCGCGGTTTCAGCTCTCGCATGTGGCGCGCCCTTTTGGGCAACCACTCTGCAGCAGCTTACTCTCGACGCGATGATTCAGAAATCCTCCGTAATCGTGCTGGGAAAGGCTCAACCGAGCTACACTGCGATGCGCGGAACGGTGATCTTCACCCATTACCGTATCCAGGTGGCCGAAGAATTGAAGGGGGTTCCGGCGGCCCAATTCGATGTCGCGGTTCCCGGTGGCAGCTTCAATGGCTCGACTCAAAACTTTTCGGGATCGCCGGCTTTTGCGGACGGACAGGAACATGTGTTTTTCTTATGGACCAGCCGCACCGGGCTGACCCAAGTAATCGGGCTCTCGCAAGGCCTGTTCGATGTAAAAACCGATAATACGGGCAGCCTGCTCGTCAGCCGAGCTGCTTCGTCCAGTCGCATGCTGGACCCCGCTGGCCATGAGGTCGCCGACGGGTCTTTCAGTATGCGCCTGATGGATTTTAAGAGCCGAGTTTCGAACGTCTTAGCGGGTAAGGCGGCGCAGTAAGGATGCCAGCGCTTCGACTCTTCAATTTCGCTGCACTGCTCCTTGCCCCTTTTGGGTTCGCATCGTCAGGACTGGCTTATTACAATTACGTCCACTATGCCAGCCGAACTGCTCCCTTTGTGCCAATCGTTGAGAAGTTCGATCTTAACTCATTGAATAACAAGACGTTGCCCGTTTTGGTTTCCGACCAGGGTCCATCCTTAATGGTCCCGGGCGATAGTTTCCAGGCGATCGTCAGCGAGATTCGAAGCGCCGCGAAGGTGTGGAGCGACGTAGCGAGTTCGGATCTCCGTCTTTCGTATCAAGGCCTGATCAGCGCGGGCGCGGCGCAGAACTCGCCAGCCGTTGAAGTGGACTTCTCGGATGAAATTCCTCCGGGCCTGATTGCTCTAACCGGTCCCGCTACGCGCGGCACCCTTAGCTCGGGGCCGAGTGGGCAATTTGTGCCGGTTCTGCACTCGCAGATCCTTCTCAAGCGCGACATGAGCCAAACGCCCAGCTATAGCGAATTTTTCTTCACTACGCTGGTGCACGAGTTTGGCCACAGCTTAGGCTTGCAGCACACCTGGACGTCGAGCGTGATGTCTACTTCATCCACGAACGCAAGCACGAGGGCCATCCCGCTCAGCCAGGACGATATTTCCGGCGTGTCTCTCCTGTATCCGGCACCGGGCTATTTATCGACGGTCGGCACGATCACTGGGCGCGTGACACTCTCAAACGGCGCGGGGGTAAACCTTGCTTCCGTGGTCGCTATTTCCACAAGCAACGCCGCCATCAGCACGCTTACGAATCCAGACGGGACGTTCGAACTGGCAGGATTGCCTCCCCAACAATATTATTTGTACGTGCATGCTGTGCCTTTGGTCTCCGGCGACAACTTGATCCTTCCAACCGATTTGAAAGGGGCGTCTTTCCCTGCCAGCCCAAACTTCACAACGCAGTTTTACCCTGGAACCCGCGACTTCAACCAAGCTCAGTGGGTGTTCGTCTACGCGGGAAACGCAACTGCTGGCGCTAATTTCAACGTGGTTTCAAGGACGCTGCCTTCGATCGCTTCGGTTTTACTTTACTGGTACACTTCAGCGAGCGTTCCGGTGACATCGCCTCAGTTGTTTGTAGGCGTGCCCGCCACCCTCCTTGCGACGGCCGACTCGGGCCTTCTGCAGAACAACTCGCTCGCACCTGGTCTGAATGTGGGCGTTCTAGGGACTTCCGCGCAGATTTACGATCTTCAGTTGTACTCGCAACCTTATATAGCGTTTAACGTTCAGGTGGGAAACGCGACGGGTACAGGGCCGAAACACGTTGTATTCACCACGCCTAACGATCTCTATGTTCGGCCGTCGGCGTTTAGCGTGGTGCAGAATCCATCACCTTCCATAAATTCGGTGGCAGGCACGTTCGATGGGTCAGGCAACCGACTGGTCGCTGTCGGGGGAACCAACTTGCAGCCGGACACGAGAATCTATTTCGATGGCCTGCCCGGAACCGTGCAGGGTGTGGGAAGCGATGGAAAATGGCTGGTTTCGCCTCCTGCCGCTCCGCCCGGCTATACGGCTACGGTGGTGGCGCTTAACTCTTCCGATGCGCAGAGTTCTTTGTATCTGCAGTCGAATCCGCCAACATACACTTACGATTTAGGACAAAATGCCGCAGTGGCGGTCTCGCCTCAGTATCTAACGCCGCTCACCGACACCATTGTGGACGTTATTACGCAGGGGACAAACTTTATTGACGGCCAAGTTGTGGTGGGATTCGGCACGGGCGACATCGTGGTTAAGCGCGTTCAGGTATTGAGTCCGACGCATCTTCAGGTGACGGCGACAGCACCGTCCGGGCTATTTGCTCCGACGGCGCTGATCAACATCACCAATGGTCTTCGCATCCTGGCTCAATCTCAAGGGACGCCAGTGGTTTCGAGCGCCGCGCCGCAGCAGTAGAGCGGAATATTCCTACGAGCTAAGCATTCCTACGGTCTGAGCCTCATGTACAAATCTTAACTAGGTGAGGCATACTGGAGGTGCGGCTGGATTACACGAAGGTCTCCAGAACGCTCATTCCCTCACAAGGCAATGCCCGTCGTACGTCGACGGGCATTTTTTTGGGTGTCCTCGAATGGGGCGTAATGGGAGTACGATGACGTTTATCGTACGCCGCAAGCTGACTTCTAATCGCTGTATTAGCTACACGTTACAACGAATTCCAATTTGACCCACTTGACTTGACTCAACAGGCTCACAGATGCTACCATCCATCGTCGGGATCTTCAACGTTTGAAATCCTGGTGAAGTAACAAGCAGGTTGCGTCAAAGCGCTTTAACGGGCGGGAATGCTACTTACTGACACTCGGAAACTGTTGACTCCACGTTGGCAGCAGCCGATTCAGGCATTTCAGCCTTAAAGAATCTTTGCGAAAACCTGCGCTGATCGCGACGAGGAGATTAATTAGAATGAAGCGTTTTGATGTTCCTTCCCTTAGTTTTTTGGCGATGATAATGTTTGGATCGGCTATTGGATCCGCCAGCATTATTCCCACGCTCACCAGTGAAACGGGTCCCGTTGCGGGTCTTTTCACATACAACTATGACGTAGTTTTAGATGCCCAACAGAATCTAATATCCGGTAACGTGCTGTGTTTTGCCGGGGTTACAGGTCTAGGTGGAACGCCAACAGCTCCTGGGGGCTGGACAGCCGTCAATCAAGCCGGTGCTTGTCCAGTTGCCGCAGGAACCACCAGCCCGAATATTGGACAGTCAGTGCTCAACACCTATACCGGTGCCACGGTACTCGGCGGTACCGACCTCGGCAACTTTAGTTTTCAGTCTACTGTTGGCACGGCAGGATCGTCTAATTTGGCTTACGGGGCAGTTGGGCAGAAGAAATCAAACCTGACCTCCACCGCCAATCAGGGACAGGTTAACGGTCCCGTCAGTGGCGTTCCTGAACCAGGCTCGCTCTTACTCTTGGGCTCCGGTTTGGGTCTCATGTTAATCAAGCGTTTCCGCCTCAGCTAATCGAACGAAAACAGTCCAGAGAAGTTTGAGGGCCGAGTAACTTCGGCCCTTTTTAATTTGCAGCACCAAGTTACAACACCCCCAGGAAAGCGCGACCCGCGCTAAAATCGGAGTTGGCGGCCACCTCAGAATTCCCTCGCCCCTTTCTCGACGCGCTCTACGTTAGTTTGCTGGAACGCGGGATTCAGTATTTCCTTCCTTCTGTCCAGCTCACGCTCCTCAGAGCAGCCGAATCGCACAGCGCCGGCATACTTTACGACAAAGACGCCAAAGGCGACGCTACGCTCCAATGGCTAGGCCATCATTACCGCCTGACCCACGGCGAACGCAGCCTAACGGACAGCGAGCGAAAGCTGCTGAAGAGCGTGGGCCGCGTGCTTTCGGCCCGCTATCGCTTCTTTTTCGACCCTGAGCTAGCCTCGAGGGCTCTCGATTTCTTCCGCGGCGTGCCCGAGGATCGCTATGTCTCCGCGTTTCTCGATTCCCTGCCCTACGTCAACGTCGAAACCCGCCTGCAAACTCCCGACCGCGTAGCTGATGCAATCGAGGTTCTTCGCATTAGCGCCCTCACCACTTACGAAAATCGACGCATCGTGACGGGCGTCCTCATCTTCGGCTCGCAACCCGATCCGTGCCATGTAGTGCCTGGGCATCCCGCTGGCGCACTCCGCTACTCTGCTTCCTTGACGTCTATCCGCAGCTTCCATCGGCTGTGCGACGGTCTGCAAACGCTGGGGCTCGTCAATCAGGAAGGTCTGCTGGTAGAGCTGGTGGATGTGCAGCAATGGTCCGAATCGTTCGCCGGCTTCGATCTGCCCGTTCCCAGTCCGCTGCGTTACGACTCCCATTGCCGCGCCACCCTATGCGGCGGCCACACGTGCCTGGTCCTCACGCCGAATGGCGAGATCAAAG
>JANXQZ010000007.1 GCA_025353235.1 Bryobacterales bacterium | reverse complement strand
GTTGTGCAGGACTTCGACGCCTTCGATGAGGAACGGGCCTTTGTTCAACATGACGCATTCGGCTCCGTCGGCCGCAGCTGCGTCGGTGATCTCGGCAGCTTCCCGCCACGCGCGGTGGTCGCACCAAAGATAGTAATCGTCGAGCGGGGTCATATCCGCGCCGACCGGGACCACCGTGGAACCCGTGGTATCGAGCGCGATCGCGGCTATGTCTCTACCGTTCACTCCGGCCACCGGCAGGGCTTGGCGGGTAGCGGAGACGAGGGCGCTCATGTGGTCCGCGTGAGTCTGCGTGGCATGGTCGGGGTCGTCTTTCTTGCGATGCACCGGGTACTCGCCGGTGCCCGCGCCAAGACGGCCTCGCTCATGATCGAAAATGGAAACGCGTACGCTCCGGGTGCCGAAGTCCACCCCCGCTACGATGCTCATCTACTCTCCCTGTGGTCGTCACCTATTGTATTCGTGAGAGGCAAGCCTATTCCAAGCTTGTAGACAGCATGTGCGCAATTGGACTTGCTGAACCTGTCCCCCGACGAACACTCATCAACCAACTTCGCGCGTCCTCGATCGGGAGATGCTGAATTTTTCTCCACGTCCGATAAGCGGGAGCCTGTTTCTCGGATATTACTTCGAAGGCATGCAAGAGAGCTGGATCGCGGAGCCGAACTATGTGTTGGTAGGTGAAGTACTGCGCCAATGTTTCATGAAACCAGCTTGGTTCGAAGAGGGGGCTGTTCGCGGCTGGCAGGGCGAACTCGGTCCACATGCGCCCGTCGAGATCGCGACCGAGATGCATGAGGGCGTGAAGCGTTTCGTGGATCAATGTCACGCTGCCGACGTGACGAGCTCGGAGAGCGAGTTTCTCGGCGCATTCGGAGATGGAAGCGCTATACAGAATCACCCGGCCGAGATCCGGTTGGTAGTCGCCGAGCAGCCCGGTTGTCACGAGAGAACGCGTACCAATGCTTGCGGAAACGATACTTGTCACGCCCTCGGTCGCCACGCTGGCACGAGGGGACAACTCTGAAGAGATTTCAAAGGTGATTTCCGTGTGTTTGAATGCGGAAGTTAGTGCATACAAACCCGAATGACGGTCGGTGCCGCTGTCGGGCCCTGCGCGATCAAGGATACGCTGGCCTTCCACGCGAAAGCTCGCATCTGGGTCATACCGAAGGCCCAGCATGTCCCTAGCGAGCTGCGCAACTGCCACGAGCCCCGCTGGAGGTCCGTACAGGCTCTGCCCGCGATACCCGTGCATGAGTTCGATGGAGGCCTCGGGCGGAAGGCGCCAGAGCAGGGGCACAAAGAATTCCGCGACCACTTGTTCGTCGAGCCCTTCATCACCATCGCCCAGCGCCCATTCCCGATGGAGCGAGTCTCTCGAAGCGGTCCAAAGCACTTCACGAGCAAGATCTACATGATCCACGCGAGCTAGCCCATCTATGATCCTCTTTGCGGCTTTGGGTTTCCACGACGTTCCTGCATGGAGCAGGGATGCTCCGCTGCAACTGACCCATTTGGTTATGATCTGCTCCAGATACTCTGGATAGCCGCGCCTGACCGCATCCAACATAGCGTCGACGGATATGTCTGTGGGATCACTCAGCGCTTTAAAGTCGTGCGGCAATGGAAGGTCCCATCGATCGGAGTGGCGGGCCCGCGAGTCCAATGACAGACGCCTGGAATAGAGTCGTCTGTCAGGGTTTTCAGAAAGCACGGCCACGACCGCAACCCCGGTTTCGGAGAGCCACCATTTGGCGACGACATCACGATCCTCGCCGTCCACATACTCAATGATCATCAACGGCTTCGCCCCCGTAGCGTCTGCCGGACCATCGTAAACGACGATATCAGCCTGCCGAGATTTTTTCCCGTATTCGACCCGCACGCGCTCCCGAAGCTGATCCACGGGCCAAGCGTTCCGACCACGGCTTCTTGTCAAATCCCGCCAAGTGCGGTACACCGCCTCCATCCGACGTCGCGCCTTATCGGCGTCCTCTTTGTGACCTGGGAACGAGCCTGCAATCCAACTGAGCGTTGCGGCGAATAATTGGGTCGCGCCGTCTTCGTTGTCAGAGTCGGCTGACTGGCCAGATCTCCAACCCGAAAGGACGCGCTCTTCATTCGCGATTTCCGAATCGTGAGGCAGCACAGAGGCGTCTCCACCGAGTTGCTGGACAATCTTTGACACGCTATCCGAGTGCGTCGATCCAGCCGCTACGCGCGTGATGAGAAATTCAACCCGCAAAGGCTTTTGCGATGAAAGTCTTGGAGCCGCTCTGAGCGCTTCGGCGACAACTCGCGTGCCACCCACCGATTCTGGCGCAGTAGTGGTTAAACAAACTACGCGGTCCGCCATTACGGACGTGGCCAATCCTCCCAATTCAGTAATCCCGGTCCGAGCATCGACAAGAAGGAAGTCAGGAGCGAACTCGTCCGCGATGCGGGCTTGGACTTCGAGCAACGCCTCGGCGAGACCGCCGTTCCGTCGCTCCCGCAGGGAAACGTTCAATTTCTCAAGCGCTGCCCAATATGCGTGCGATGGCGCTGACCCGGCGGGAATAAGCAGAAGGGAGCCTTTTGTTCCGGAAGGAAGGTCCACATTGATGGCGATTTGTCGAAGTGTGTGGTCGTCTGGCTGGTTCCTAAGACTGTTCAGCAATTCATCGACTACACCACGAAGTGTTCCAGATTCAGCCCGGTCCAGAACCTCCCAACTTGCGAGCTTATGATGCAGCCCCGGCGCTTCCAGATCCAGGTCGAGCGCGACCACGCGCCTGCCCGACATCGCCAGGAATTGCGCTGTGTTTGCCACCAGGAGCGTTCGCCCAACGCCGCCCTTATAGGAATAAAAGGCAACGGTCTCCATGCCTAAGCTACCTTTGGGAAGACCCGCAATGGAGTGACTGCGCTGCGTCGGCGCAATTCCTGTAACTCAGCAAATTTGCCGCTCTTTGCGAGTGCTGGAAAACGCTTGGCGAGTTGTTCTCCATCTTCTCTAAATGCTCGCTCGATAGCAGCTCGTCTCTCCTCTGGCAGGGATTCTTCATCTCGGTATTGCAAGGCTAAACGGGAAGCCTCCTGGCGTTGCCCAGCGGCCAGTGCCGCAGTGACAGCACCTACACGAGCGATCCCGCCCGGGATCTCGTCCGGAGGCGTGATCGCGGCAAGGCGTTCTTCATACGTCATGACCTCACGCCAGGCATCGTTAGCCATGAGCGATCCCGCTTGATCGAGAACTTCCGCCCGACGAATTGCGATAGACACGAGGGTATCGAGTTCGTCTTCAGTGAGGGTGAACAGGCTGGCGTTCATGCAGTTCCCGCCACAATGAATGGTGCATCAAAAACCACTACGACGGCGAGTCGTTCGGCATCAAGAGAACAATTGGCGATCAGCTGTTGTTTCTTGACTCTGAGCCGAGCGAATGGATCGCCGACGGCTGTGCCGCTGATCTCAAGCGCAAGCCATCGCCTTTCCTTTCCGAGCAGCCAATCCGCGCCTTCCCTTTGCTGCAGCCTGCGCTTTACCACCCAGCCCTCTGTAGCATTCGCATAAGCAAGGGCAACCGCTTCCGCCCCGTCCTCGGTCACTCGATTGCTGTCGAGCACCTTCAGAACGGTCATATCTTGTGAAAGCCACATGATGTCCGCTTTATTTTCCCGCCCGTCATGATCCATGCCGACCGGTATTGGAGAAGCGTGCCCTGCCCGCTGGAGCGCTAAGCCCGAACTTTGCATAATCAGTTGGGTGGCCCCGAAGCTTCGGGTGCATCGAGCAAAGATCATGGAGAGAGAGCGTCATGGATGGGCGACTAAGGGATATTCTATCAATCGGCTACCGGACACGCTGTCCCATTAGCGAACAGACTATCGGCCAAGCTTTGAAGCTAAGAGCAATAGCGCCTACCTTTAAGCAGGTGGCAGCTTGCGTGCCCTGATCAAGGTGACTATGAGCTGCACAACTTCCACCACCGCTCTTCAGATTCTGGTGGGAGACGATCAGGCGGACGTGTTGGAAGCCTTGCGACTGCTCCTCAAAGGCGCGGGACACAAGACAGTTACCGTGGACTCGCCCGCCGCCTTGCATCGGGCGTCACAGGCGGGAACCTTCGACCTCATCCTAATGGATCTGAACTATGCGCGAGACACCACCTCGGGCCAGGAAGGTCTGGATCTGCTCAAGCGTTTTCAGGCCGAGAACAATACTGTGCCGGTAGTGGTGATGACGGCTTGGGGGAACATCGAGCTGGCCGTGGAGGCCATGCGCCGGGGTGCGTCCGATTTCGTGCAGAAGCCTTGGGACAACGCGCGGCTCCTGGAGACCATTCATAGGCAGTCCCGCCGCCGCGAGCAATCGGAAATGGAACTGGCCCGGCACGTTCAGCGCAACTTATTCCCGAAGGAGTCGCCTACATTCAAGACGCTCGAGTGTTATGGGAAGTGCGTTCCAGCGCGCGAAGTAAGCGGGGACTACTACGACTACCTGCCTCTTTCACGGTCGCGGACGGCGTTCATTCTCGCGGACGTGTCGGGAAAAGGCATGGGTTCAGCCCTGCTGATGGCTAATCTGCAGGCTTCGTTTCGGAGCCAGTCTGCACTGGCGGAACGTAATCCGGTAGACCTTCTGGAATCGGTCAACCGCCTGTTTTTCGAATCGACCCCGCCGGAACATTACGCGACTCTGTTTTACGGAGAGTACGACGACAACGCGCGGCAATTCAGGTATGTGAATTGCGGGCATCTGTCAGGCATCCTGGTGCGGGCCGACCAGGTTATCGAGCGCCTGGAACCGAGCGCCACCGTGCTTGGACTCTTCCCCTCCTGGACTGGCGAACTCAAGCGGATTGATTTGAATCCGCGCGATACTCTGACGCTCTTCTCGGATGGGGTCACGGAGGCGGGAATCGATGCAGGGGAGGAGTACGGGGAGGAGCGCTTGATTTCCATGCTACGGTCTTTGAGCAGGGAAAAGCCGGCACGGATTGTCGATCGAGTAATTAGCTCGGTGCAAGGTTTCAGCGCGGAGCATCAAGGCGACGACATTACGTTGATGGTTCTACAGCGCGCTAATACGTACAATGGAGGCTGATGAAGGTCAGATCTTAATTGGAACCGCGGGTTCGAACCCTGGGCATTCTCTGTATTGCCGTAGGGTTCATAGGGGCTATTAGCGCCTACTTAGTCTACGATCGCCTGAACGGACTCTCGTTTGGATCGGATTTTGTCCCTTTGCCCAGCGCCTTCGTCGCTGGCTGGATGGTGGTGGTGATGCTGCTTTCTATCCCTTATCTGATCGCTGGAATCGGGCTCATCCGCCTCCAACCTTGGGCGCGCACCACAGCTACGATCGTGATCACTTGCGGCATGCTCAGTTTTCCTTTCGGGACCGCCTTGGGCGTGTACGGATTATGGCTTTTGACGTCATCTGAGGTGGACGAAGTTTTTTCCCCTCGATTTCGATCTTGATGCCGGCTGAGAGCAGGATTGCCCAATGCCACTTAGTTTTAATGATCGGAGGCTATTTGGCAAATGGTGGGGTCATCTGAGCTATTCCGTCAAGTAATTTTTAAAGAAAGTTTCTGAAAGCCCGCGACGGTTTGCCACCCCACCGTGGTGGCTGTT
>JANXQZ010001230.1 GCA_025353235.1 Bryobacterales bacterium | reverse complement strand
CTTCAGCACCCGCTTCGGCGATCTTGTGCGTTAGGTGACCCGTACCGCAGCCCACATCCAGAATGCGTTCGCCGGGCTGCGGTGCCAGCAGATCCACCAAGCTCGCTCCGTAGTTGAAAACATAGCGGTGGGTGGAATCGTACAGCCCGGGGTCCCAGGCGGTGTCGGAATTGCTCATAGTTGGTACAGCATCAGATAAACAATCACGCCGGTAATGCTCACATAGAGCCAGATCGGGAAGGTCCACCTTGCGATCTTCCGATGAGCTGCGAAGTGGCCCTTTAGCGCGCGCCGCAAGGTGATGATCGCGAGCACAGGAACGCTCGCCGCGAGAATCGTGTGAGTAATCAGGATGCCGAAATAGACGATTCGAAGCGGCCCTGTCTTGCGGTACGGAACGGATCCCACTTGCGCGTGGTAGATCAAATAACAAATCAGAAAAGCGACCGAAACGGCAAAAGCGGCCAGCATCACTTTACGGTGCTGCTGAATTTTTTGCCGCGCGATGAGGACACGTCCCCAAATCAGAAGAATGGCCGCAGTCCCATTCAGGGTTGCGTTCACGGCAGGAAGATCTCGGACGGCGATCAAGTTCGCTCCCGCGCTACGGCTTGGACATCGGATTCCAGTTGGGCCAAGCTCTCCGGATCGTAGCTGTCGTAGTAGCCCCGAATCTGCCGATTGCGGTCGATCAGAATGAACTTTGTACTGTGGGTCAGGCTGCCGTCCACGTCTCCCAGCTTGAAGACGTTGCGGCACAGATTATGCAGGGTGGGCTGTGCGCCAGTCAAGAAATACCAGCGCTCCGATGCGCCATGCGCCTTGGCATACTCTTTCAGCACGGCGGGCGTATCAGTGTGCGGGTCAATCGTAAACGACACGAGTGCAACGCCGGGCAGCTTCGCCGTGGATTCCTGCACTTGGTGCAGGCGCGACGACATGCGCGGACAAGGTCCCATGCAACTGGTGAACATGAAGTCCGCCACCCAGACTTTGCCTGCCATGGCTCGTCCGGTAAATTGCTTGCCCGCCTGATCAGTCAACTCGAAATCGGGAACCGCTCCGTATTCCGGCAGCGGCGGGGCGGCAGGTCGACACCCGGCATACAGAAACAGAATCGAAATTAGTAGCGCCGACCGTTTCATGCCGGGCGGTCGAACACCATCAGAGTGTATAAGAGAGGGAGGTAGATTACCGACGCGAGCAGCACCTGCCGCGCATGCAGACGGGTTCGATCCAGCAGCACGCGCAAAGCGGAGTAGGCGAAAACCGCACCCAGCAGAACTGCACCAAACAGATAGATGTTGCCAGCCATCGCCAGAAATGTTGGCATCAAGCTCACGGGAACCAGGATCAGCGAATACAAAAGCATCTGCCGCGCTGTGGATAGGCCGTCGGGTTCCACCACCGGCAGCATTACGATTCCGGCCCGTTCGTAATCTTCGCGGTACATCCATGCGATCGCGTAGAAGTGGGGAAATTGCCAAAGGAATAGAATGCCGAAAAGTATCCAGGCTTGGATGGTAAGCGAGCCATGCGCTGCGGCAAATCCGATCAGCGGCGGCATTGCGCCGGGAATCGCTCCGATGGTGGTCGAGTGCGGCGAGCGGCGTTTCAAGGGCGTATAAATAAACAGATACGAAGCCAAGGTAAACAGGCCAAGCATCGCGCTGAGCAGGTTAACAAAGAGGGCTAGTTC
>JANXQZ010001211.1 GCA_025353235.1 Bryobacterales bacterium | reverse complement strand
CTTCAGAGCCCGGGCAGCCTGCTCCATGCGCTCTTTCTTATTCAAGTTCGTCAACTTGAGCGGCAGCTCCACGTTCTCCAGCGCGCTGAGAACCGGAATCAAATTGAACGACTGAAAGATGAACCCGATGTGCACGTTGCGCCAATGCGCGATGGCACGGTCGCTGAGCTTTCGCAGATTCTCCCCGAGAACGAGGATCTCCCCATCTGTGGGACGGTCCATCGCCGCGATCAAGTGCAGCAGAGTCGATTTACCCGACCCCGACGGGCCCATGAGCGCCACGAAATCGCCCTTATTAATCTGGATGTCCACGTCCTTTAACGCGATGACATGAAACTCATCCCGGACGTACTCTTTGGTCAATTGCTTGGTTTCGATTACAATTTCCGACATACGCTCCTAGCCTTGTTTCGGACGCACTCGTTGCCCGTCTTTCAAATCGGCAGCGGGATTATTAATAACATCTTCGCCTCCAATCAGTCCGCTTTCCACTTGCACGCCCTGCGATGTAGTTCCAGCCACCGTCACCGCGCGCTTCACGGCTTTGCCATCTAACACAAGATAGACCGTGTTGCCGCGGACAGCCGTTGCGGGTACCGTGACGAGAGCCTTCGAGATCATCCGCTCGCCGGGTTTGGCTTCTGAAAAAAATGCCACGCTGGCATTCATCTCTGGACGCAAGAAGTCGTCTGGGTTCCTCACCTTTACCTTCACTTGTACAGTCGCCTTTTGCCGGTTAGCTTCCGGCGAGATCTCCTGAATCGAGCCCTGATACTTCTTGTCTGGATAGGCATCGGTCGTGATAATTCCCGGCTGCGTGCGATCCAGTTTGGCGAAGTCGTTCTGGTTAATATCGAGTTCCACCTGCAAATCGTTCAGATCCGCCATCGAGACGACATAGCCCTTCGCGCCTTTATCTCCGACGAACCCGGTGGTGACGAACTCGCCTCTCTCCACGTTGCGCTCGAGAATCGTCCCGCTAATTGGCGCGCGAATGATGGTGTTATCAAGCTGCGTTTGCGCGTAGTTCACCGTGCCTTGCAGTTGCTCAACCTGGGCTCTAGCCGCGTCCAGTTGCTCGTGTCTTGCACCCAAGCGCACCAGCTCGTAGCCTCGATCAAGCGAGTTCACTTTGGCCACTGCGCCGTCGTAGCGGGCCTGCCCGTCATCCAGCGTCTGCTTCGCGGCCACGTTCTCGCGAACCAGTTCCTTGGTTCGGTTGAGCGAAACCAGAGCGTTCTCCCGATCTACTTTCGCCTGCTCCAAATCAGCCTTAGCCTTGGCGACTTCCTCGGGGCGCGATCCATGTTCGAGTTCAGCCAAGCGAGCCTTCAGCGTATCCAGTTGACCCTTCGCTTCCAGCAGGTGGGCGCGATATTCGTCGTCTTCGAGACGGACCAGCACTTGCCCTTGCTTCACCTTGTTGCCCTTGTCCACTCCAATCCAGGCAACCTTGCCCACTACCTTGGCGGCCAGTTCAATCTTGTGCGCCGCGATGATGTATCCGGTTGCGTTCAAGATGATGGTCTGCTCGGCAGAGCTCCCGGAGGCGGCGATGCGAGGAGCCTTGACGCGAATTACGTCCACTTCCGTGGCCGCGTTCAGCTTGCCGTAAATCATGCGGCCCGCTCCCAGCAAGACGAAAATCAGGACGCCGCCGATGATCCACCGCACAGCCCAGGGCGAGGGTTCGCCGGATCGCTTCTTGGAACGATCGATTCTCAGATCCTTTAAATCGTCTTCCATTTACACTTCCCTCAACGCGGTCAAAATTTCTTTGCGAGCCGCCGATCGCGCCGGAAACAGACCGCCGATCGCACCCATGAAGAGAGCGAATCCAAGGCCGACGAGCATGATCGAAGGACCCACCTTGAAATTGAACGCAATCTCGCTGAACGTGACAAAGCTGCCCACGCCGGTGGTGATGTTGTTAAGCGGGAGCACTAGCAGGCAGCCGATGAGGCCGCCGAGCATTGATAGCAGCAGCGATTCGATAAAGAAGCTCAAGAGAATGCCCCCCTGCGAGAAGCCCAGCACCCGCAGAGTACCAATCTCGCGGGCCCGCCGAGCCACTGCGGCATACATCGTGTTCATCGCTGCAAAACTGCTGCCCACGGCCATGACAATGGAAATGAACAGGCCCAGGAACTGCAGGGGTGCGGCCGCGCTAGTCTGGGATGCGAAGTATTCTTTTTCGGCCAGCGCCTCTACGTTCAACCTCCGATCATCATTCAGAGTATTGATCAGCGCGGGGAATGCGGCCGCATCCGTGGCCCGGATGAGAACCGAACTGAGCCCGTCGGAGCGGTTGAAGTCGGAGCTGATCTGATTCAGATCCCCGAAGATCTCGCTGTTGACCGACGAATCGCCTCCATCCATGATGCCCACGATCTCCCATGAGCCGCGTCCGAAGCGCAATTTGCTTCCAAGATGAGCGCCGGGGTAACGCTTCACGATGGACTTGCCAACTACGATCTCTCTCTGTCCGGGACTAAACCAGCGTCCCTCCTGAAGCTTGAGACCGTCGCGCATTTGCAGCCCAATCGGCAGCAAGCCTCGAAGCGTCAGATTCTTCCCCTCCGGGCTATCCACGCTGGGCAAATTAATCACAGTGACGATTTCAAGAGAGGCCATCGGTTCCTCGCCCTGCCGGGCTATGCCAGGAACGGATTTCAACGTTTGAAATACTTCTCGCGTTATTCCGCTGCTCAATTCGGCGGTGGCCGCCTTTCGCATTACGAGGATTTGCAGAGGATTCCCGGACGACTTGAACGCGGTGTTCAGCCCGTTCACCAAAGCGAGGACGGCCAGCAGCACCGCCACGGTCAGAGCGATCCCGAGTGCCGTCATGATCGTAGTGGTCTTGCGGACGGTGAGATTGCGAAGGTTGTAAGAGAGAGGTATCGCCATGTGTTATCCCGAGTACCGGAGCGAATCGAGAATGGATGTGCGGGCCGCT
>JANXQZ010001193.1 GCA_025353235.1 Bryobacterales bacterium | reverse complement strand
CGTACGGCAAGCGGAAATTCTGGTCGAAGAAATCTGGGTTGCCGTACGTATACCAGTTCTCGTTTGGGTTTCAATATTTGATCGGCAAGGGATCCACGATAGAGGCTTCGTATGTAGGCAACCGCACGTACAAGCTCGAATCGTACCGAGATTACAATGAACCCGATCTCGCGTTCCGCAAAAAGTGCAACCCGCTCGAAGGGGGAGATCCGGCCTATTGCGATGCGCTGGTCCCCAACCCGTTCCTCGGCTTGGCACCGTTTGCAGGAACCAATCTCGGAAGCAACCCGACCATCTCCCGGTTCGATCTCAACCGGCCGTTCCCGCAGTTCACTGGTTTCAGGCAGTATGGCCGCAATGATGGCCATGTCTGGTACAACAGCCTCCAAGTTACTTACACTCAGCGCTACCGCGGCGGCCTGAACGTGACGGCGGCCTACACGCTTGCGAAAATGATTGAGCGTTGGGGCTTCCTGGATACGCAAGCCAACGTGCTGCAGCAAGGCGTGTATCCTTCGGACCGTCCGCATGCCTTTAAGGTCGGAACCGTGTGGGAGCTGCCTATCGGCAAGGGCCGAAAGTTCTTCAATACATCGCACCCATTGTGGAGCCGAGTGGCCAGCGGCTGGCAGCACACCATGATTTTCCAGTACACAACCGGCCGCCCCTGGGACATGAACAACAACAACGTTCTTTACGTCAAGGAGGCGAAGGTCTCCAGCATCGATTGGAACGCGCCGCAGATCCGGGGAGTGAAGCCCTGCGTGGCCCGCTACAATTCCGACAACTCCATCAGCCTGCAGCCCTATAGCGTGGCGTACGGCTGCACGGATTATAATTTTTTGATATTGCCTCGCTATGCTCCGCACGAAGAACCTTACCGTGACGGCCGATTGCGCGGCAATGCAGAGCCGCAGTTCGACATGTCGATCAACAAGACAACGCAGATCAAGGAACGCATGTCGATTCAGTTCCGCGCCGAGGCGTTTAACGTGTTCAACAAGTTCTATTTTCCCCTGGAGAACTTCGTGAACGACCCGAACAATTCGAACTACGGCTCTATCATCAAGTCGAGCGTATCCCAAGGTAACGCGAACTTCCCACGACAAGTTCAGCTTGCCGTGAAGTTTATCTTTTAAATATTACAAAGGCGTCATAGAGGGGGTTCGTCGCCGAGCCCCCCATTTTTATGGTGCGACCTTGCACAGGCGTCAGGCCCAGGGCTTGGGCATCCGACTCCACTTCGGGGCGCAGCTCATTCGTGATCAGGAAACCGCCTTCCGCCAGCATTTGTCGCATATTCGTCAGCGCCAGCGCGAGTTCCTGGTGGTCGAAATAGAGCAGGATGTTCGTGGCGATGATGGCGTCGAACTTGGCGCCATCAATCCGCTCAGTAAGGATGTTCATCTGTTCCGCAGTAACGGCGCGCCGGATGCGGGGCTGAATTCGAATGTCATCGCCTATCCTCTCGCCGATATTCGTCCCGAGCGCCCTGAAGTAGAGTTGGTAATCGCCGTCCATCTGATGCGGGGCGAGCCGGAGAGTCCTGGTGGAATGGATTGCTTCCACAACACTCGGGTTTACGTCAACGCAGTGAACACGAACGTCTTCAGGACGAGCCAGTTTCAATCCAAGCAGCGCATCCGCGATCGCGAACGGTTGATAGCTTTGCGGCGGCAGGTCGTCGAAGAAGTCTGTCCGCGGCGCGAGGTCGAGTCCCGGTCCGACAACCAGAATCTTGGAAAGGCTCAAATTGGGCTGGTTCGCCTTCAGCACCGCTAGGGCATTCCAGACAGCGAAGTTCGCTTCCACCTGAGTATCGGTGCTCAAACCGCGCTGCTGATACAACCCGGCCACCTGTGCCCCTGAAAATTCCTTCGCGTAAAGAAACCTCATGACGCGGGCATACTCCCCGAGCAGCAGGGACTTGTCGGGATGGAGTGCAGCTCGAAAAAGCTGGATCCGGGAGTCCAGATTTTGGGGAGCGTGGATGAAATCGCCGACACGCCGGACGACCGGTTCTGGAATCAAGTTGCCTGCCTCGATGTAAGTTCGGGCGCTCAGCGCAGGTTCGATCCGCGCTTCCTTCGTGAACCGGCGAGACTGCAGCACATAGAAGATCAGATGATCGCGCAGGCCTTCGGACAGTCTGGCTTGGGTGCGCCGTTCGATGCCGTTGATGTCGTTCTCAAAAAGTGGAAAGAGGATGCTCAGAGCCGGGGGGAGATCGTCAGGTGAAATGCGTCTGAGCCGATTGCCGCTCCATGCCGTGGCTGCCAGCATTGCAAGAATGCTTAGGCGGGGAGCGCGTCGGCGGAAGTACCGGAAACCAATCATCGGATCAAGTCCCATGGTATTCTGACGGGTTGTTCCGAGGTATTCATGACGCCTAAAGAAGTTCTGGAATTCGCCAAGAAAAACGAGATCCGCCAGTTCGATCTGCGCTTCACAGATCTGCCGGGCCTCCAGCAGCACGTGTCATATCCAATCTCACAATTGAAGGAGGAGGCTTTCGAGGAAGGCTTCGGCATTGATGGATCGAGCATTCGCGGCTGGGCAGCGATCAACGAAAGCGATATGCTCCTGATTCCCGATCCAGCGACCGCCGTTCCGGATCCCTTCACGGAGATCCCCACGCTGCTGATGACCTGCGATGTGATCGACCCCATCACGCGCCAGCACTATGAGCGCGATCCGCGCTGGATTGCCACCAAAGCCGAGCTTTATTTGCAAAATAGCGGCTTGGCGGATACTGCGTTTTTCGGCGCGGAGGCCGAGTTTTTCATTTTCGACAACGTGCGCTTCGATCAAAACCAGCACTCGGGCTTTTACTTCATCGACGCGGAGGAGGGCCGCTGGAACTCGGGCCGCGAGAAAGATAATCTTGGATACCGGCCGCGCTATAAGGAAGGCTATTTTCCCGTGCCTCCCACCGATCACT
>JANXQZ010001173.1 GCA_025353235.1 Bryobacterales bacterium | reverse complement strand
GCGAGCAGATGATCAAGGAAACCAATCCTGGAGTTTGGGAAAAAGCGCAGCGCGCTCCCGCAAACGGCGCGAAGCTGCACGGATTCAAGACCATTTCCGAAATCATGACGGCGCTGAATCCCTTCTCGGGGTCGTTTTATCGCGAAACGCTGCAAGTCAGCCGCATGACGCGCGAGATGTTCTGCCTCATGGAAGGTAGGCACGTTCATCCTTCGACGCTTTATCCCGGCGGCGTCGGCACGGTGCCTACCGTGCAGTTGTTCACCGACTACATGGTCAGGCTGATGAAGTATGTCGAGTTCATGAAGAAGGTTGTCCCGCTGCATGACGATCTGTTCGACTTCTTCTATGAAGCTCTGCCAGGCTACGAAAAGGTCGGCCAGCGCCGTATCTTGCTGGGATGCTGGGGTTCGTTCCAAAACCCCGATGTTTGCGACTACACGTACAAGAACATGGCCCAGTGGGGCGACGCGATGTATGTTACTCCCGGCGTGGTCGTGGACGGCGAGTTAGTTACTCACAGCCTGGTCGACATCAATCTGAATATCCGCATACTCCTGGGAAGTTCCTACTATGACAACTGGGACAATTCAGAGACTTTCGTAAAGAACGACCCGCTCGGCAATCCCATCGACAAGCGGCATCCTTGGAATCAGACAACCATTCCGCGCCCGCAGAAGCGCAACTTTGATGATAAGTACACCTGGGTAATGTCGCCGCGCTGGTTGGACAAACGAACGGGTGACCACCTCGCGCTCGACACGGGGGGCGGTCCGCTGGCTCGATTCTGGGCGACTGCGTTGGCTGGAATGGTCGACATCGGCTACGTGAAAGCGACCGGCAAGAGCGTCAAGATCTATCTTCCAAAGACCGCCACATTGCCGGAAACCGAGTTCGAATGGAAGATTCCCAAGTGGAGCAATACCATCGAGCGTGATCGCGCGAGAACTTACTTCCAAGCGTATTCCGCAGCCTGTGCTCTTTACTTTATGGAGAAGGCCATGAAGGAACTGCACTCCGGCAATACTAAAACGTGGAAC
>JANXQZ010001145.1 GCA_025353235.1 Bryobacterales bacterium | reverse complement strand
GAAAATCGGCGACCGGCTCACGGTGCTCTCCACCGTGTATCGCAGTGATCTCAACGGCAACTTGCAAGTTTCCGAACGCTCGGTGACGGAAACGGTGAAGAGCGGATCAGGCCAGCATTCAGAGATCGTGGTGGAGCGTCCGTCAATTAATGGGGCGATGGAAGCGATTGAAAAGAAGTCTGTAGAGAAGATGGGTTCGGCCAACGCTTATCAAGAGAATGCGACAACTTATCGAAAGGGAGCGAATGGGTTCACTCCGGCTTCGCGGAAGGTGACCGACCATTCTGAAGCGCGGGGACAATCGACCGAACGCTCGGCGGAGTATGGGGTCAGCGGATCGGGCGGTCTTGAATTGCAGGGACAGACTGTTGTAAGCACCACCCGGCGTGCCGACGGATCGGAGGTGAGCGTGGTGGATGTCTTCGGGTTGTCTGCTCCTGGAACGGTACAGTCGCGAGACGCCGGACTTCAGTTGAAGGAACGAGAGGTGGTGGATCGCAAGCCTGGTGCGGGGGGTTCCACGGTAGAAACGGTGAGCGTCCAACGGCCATCGGTGTCAGATCCCGGAGTGCTTGGAGCAGCCAGGGTCGTCTCTGAAACGGTCTGCCGAGGCAAGTGCAAGTAAGGAGCTATTTGCCGGTCCAGCAGGCGCGACGTTTTTGGAGGAACGCTGAAATGCCTTCCTGCGCATCGTCGGCCAGGGCATTCATGGTCATCACTTCTTTGGCGTAGGCGTAGGCTTTACTCTGGTCCAGTTCGATCTGGGCATAATAGGCGTGCTTCCCGAGCCCGACCGTGAAGTTGCTGGCCCCGGCGATCAGGCTGGCCAGCGCGCGAGTCTCGGATTCCAACTCCGAGGCAGGGACAACGCGGTTAATCAGTCCCCAGTCGGCAGCAGTGTGGGCGTCGACCATCCTGCCGGTCAGCAGCATTTCGAGCGCCCGCTTGCGGCCGATCGCGCGGCTGAGGGCCACCATAGGAGTAGTGCAGAACAGCCCAATCTTCACGCCAGGCGTGGCGAACGAGGCATCTTCACTCGCGATTGCCAAATCGCAACTGGCCACCAGTTGGCAACCGGCCGCCGTCGCCACTCCTTGCACCTGCGCAATCACTGGCTGCGGGATCGACTGAATCGCGGTCATGAGCTGCGTGCAGACATCGAAAATACGGCGGTACTCGGTTACGCTGCGGCCAACCATCTCGGCCAAGTCGTGGCCGGAGCTAAAGACTTTGCCGGTGGATGCCAAGATCACTGTCCGAATCGCTTCATCTGATCCGAAGCCGCCGAGGCAATCGAGCATTTCCAGCATCAGTTCAAGCGAAAGTGCGTTGCGTCTCTGGGGGCGGTTGAGCGTGATGACGCCAGTCCCGCCTTCGACGGATCGCACAATCTGCCGGTACTCCATGGCCTCAGCTTACTCCCATTCGATGGTGCCTGGCGGCTTGTGGGTGAGGTCGTAAAACACCGCGCTTACACCCTCGATTTCCAAGAGTTCGTTTGCCATTTTTTGCAACAGGTCGGCGGGCATCAGCACTACTTGCGCCGTCATCCCGTCCACCGAGTGAATTGGCCGAAGGACCACGGAATCGGGAGCATGCCCGTCGCCCACCGGCAACAGCACCACGGGGAACTGCCACACCTGCGTATCGAAACCGCTCTCTTCGCAGTGCCGACGCACCACGGCATCGGCCAGGCGCAAGCGGGTCAGCCTGTCCGAAGTGAGGAAGCCGCGAGTCACCTCCATATGTTCGATGTCCAACCGCGACGCCACCTTGGACACCACCCGGTTAATTTCGGAAAGTTCGTTAGTGAGCCTCGTGGCTGTTTTAAGCGCCTCTATCGATGGCGGCTCTTCGAGCAGCAAAGCGGGGCGGTAGCTGCGCGAATCGCCTTGCACGCCGACTGATCGCACAGGAATCAGCCAGCCCTGAAGACGTCGCTCCAAGACCGCCACGGATTCCGAACACAAGCAGCGAATCGCCAGACCAGGCCCCGGGAACGGATGCCGCTGCAAGAACCGGGATGGAATCCCCAACTCCTTTCCGATCTCGCGCACCTCGTCCTTATAGAAGGATGTCAGCGGCTCGATAATGCGGCCCTCTTCGATCAGCTTCTGAATGCCGGCAACTCGGTTATGGTGCGTCTTGATCAAATCTGCCTTGGCAGTGCCGCCGGATTCGATGGTGTCGGGATAAATGGTTCCCTGCCCCAAGATCCAACTTCCATCTAGAAATTGGCTAGAGTTCAAGATTCGCTCCTGGACTCGCACGAACTGCTCCCCAATCGCGTGCCGCTTCATCTCCGGGTCGGACATTCCTTCCAAGGCCTTTAGAAATTCGGCCTCCGCTGCTTCGATGCGGAAGGCCTTCGCGCCTAGACTTTGAAACAGCTCGCGCACGAACTCAGTCTCGCCTTCGCGCATCAGCCCAGTATCCACGTAGATGCCGTAGATGCGGTCCGGTCCAAGCGCGCGGAGACAGAGACTGTAAGCCACGGTGGAATCGACCCCTCCGCTGACGAAGAAGAACACATTGCGGCTGCCCGCAACCTTGCGGACATGCTCCTCAATGGGGCCAATCCGATCCGCAGGATCCCAGTCGCGCTCGCACCTGCATATTTCGAACAAGAAAGCGGCCAGAATTTCGCGGCCATGTTCAGTATGCACTACCTCGGGGTGGAACTGAACGGCCAGAAGAGGCTTTTCCTTGTGGGCCATTGCGGCGACGGCGCAGGTATCGGTTGAAGCGATTATTTCGAACCCTGGGGGGATGCTCTCAACCCGATCGCGATGGCTCATCCAGACCTGACTGCCCGGCCCTAACGCGCTTAACAGCGGATGCGACCCGGTCGAGTTCAGGACAGCCAGTCCATATTCTCCCAAAGCGCCTCGCCGAACAACTCCACCCAGCTCGTGCACCATCAAGTGCAGCCCATAGCAAATGCCCAGGACCGCGCTCGATTGAGAGAGAATCGCCGGATCGATTTTCGGACTGCCCTCTTCGTAAACACTGCTGGGACCCCCCGAAATGATCAAGCCCTTGCGACCGGCCAGCTCAGAAGCAGGGGTATCGCTAGGACGAACATCCGCGTAAACGCCAAGTTCGCGAACCTTCCGGGCGATCAGATGGCAGTACTGACCGCCCGCATCGAGGACGGTAATCTGTGGCTCCGACAATCTGAAATTAGCGGTCCCGACCGTAGCGCTGCACGATCAGCTTCTTGGATTTGTCCAACAAATTCCTAGCCTCGGGAATCGCATCCAGCGCTTTGATCACCATCGGGTCGGATTCGGTCGCCACCTTCTGCGACTCTTCGTAGCTAAACCCCGTCGTGTAGAATTCTTTCTTCAACTGCTGCTTCAGCCAATCGTGGTTCTCGGTAAACTCGGCCTCGGTGAACTGTACCTTATTGGCCATGAGGAACTCGTGGAACTCGTTGACGATTTGCTCATCGGGCTGCCAACCCTTCGGTAGCTTGGCTTCCTCGCGGGTGCCGAACCACTTCGCCGTAAAGTTAAACACAGTAAACTTGCGGAGCAACTCGGTCTGGAACTTGTTGTACTTTGCCGGCTCGTACTTCTCGTCTGGGGTAATCCCGCCACCGCCGTATACGGTTCGACCGCTATCGGTGCTCTTCACGTCCTGAAGATTCTTAGTATCTGTGCGCTTGCCGTAGTAGTAATCCAGGAAAGAGATGTTCGAGTAATCCCGCTGAATCAGCCTTCCGCTCGGCGTGTAGTAGTGGGCAGTGGTGAGCGCCAAGCCGGTATTTTCAGGCAGCGGGTAAACCGTTTGAACCAGACCCTTGCCAAACGTCGCTTCGCCCAAAATCCAGGCGCGGTCGTGATCCTGCAAAGCGCCAGCCACAATCTCAGCGGCCGAAGCCGAATAGCGGTTCACCAAAACGACTACTGGATAGTTCTGGCCATTGGAGCTGCCGCGGGCCGTATAAGGCTTGTTCTCCGAAGCTCGCCCGCGATGCGACACCACAACTTCACCGCGCCGCAGCCAGTGTCCCGCTACTGCCACGCCTTCGTTTAAAAGCCCGCCCGGATTTTCCCGCAAGTCCAGAATCAAACTCTTGATATTGCTTTCACCAAGGCGTTGAAGATTCGCTTCCACTTCCTTACTTGTGTTCTCGTTGAAGGAGGTCACATCCAGATAGGCAACGCCTGGACGAATCCAAAAAGCTTCCGGCACGCTATAGCGGGGAATTTCACCTCTCACGATATTGAACGTGACCGGCTTGTCGACCCCCTCGCGTCCGACGACTACCTGGACATGAGTTCCGCGAGGACCCTTGAGCAGGTCGGCTATCTCGGAGGTGGTCAGGCCGTCCGTCTTCTTATCGTTGACTTCCATGATTGCGTCGCCCGGCCGGATGCCCGCCTTGTACGCTGGCGAACCGCCAAAGGGAGCGATCACAATGGTCTTGCCGTTGCGCGGGCCAACCGTCATGCCGACGCCAAAATAGTGGCCGCGCTGGTCGTCGCGCAAAGAAGAATA